>JAKOOI010000561.1 GCA_022701475.1 Weeksellaceae bacterium | reverse complement strand
CTTCGATGATAATGTTCAGGTACTTCGCTTCCTTTCCAAAAGTAAGCTTCAGAAAGCCCATGGAGTCCCGGTACCGCAATCCGTGCCAGACGGCATTTTCCAGGAAAGGCTGAACCAGCATGCCCGGAATTTTCAGGTTTTGGGTATTCAGGTTTTCATCAATTTCAATCTCATAATCAAACTTATCGGAGAAACGGGTCTTTTCCAGGGCAAGGTAATTCCGGAGAAGATCGAGTTCCTGCTGGAACGGGATAAAATCTTCGGTGGAATTTTCCATCACCCCGCGCATCAGCCTGGAGAAACGGGTCAGGTATTGGTTGGCTTCCAGTTCGTTGTTCATCGCGATAAAGTGGTTGACACTGTTCAGGCTGTTGAAAATAAAATGCGGGTTCATTTCCCGGCGGAGCGACTGAAGGGCAATTTTTTTATTCCGTACCTGTACTTTTTTCAGCATCAGCAGAATAAAGACCACCAGCCCGGTCAGTAAAACCAAGGCCCCGATCAGGCTATAATTGAAAATATTTTTCTTCCGGATCAGCTCATCCTTCAGTTCTTTTTCCTTTTCCAGCTGGCTGATGCGCTGTTCGGTATCTTCCAGGATTTTAGTATCCACCAGGCTCCGGTCCCTGGAAACCAGGTCCGGCAGCTTCTGCAAAAAACTCCGGTACAGCTGTATGGAAGTTTCAGGATCTGCCTGGCTGGCATAGAGGCTGTCCAGGGTATGTACGCTTTCCCGGGCTTCCAGGGTATGCCCTTTCTGCAGGGCGATGGCATACGACTGTTTTAAGGCGGCTATGGCTTGTGCTGGATTTTTTTTCTTCAGATAAAGATCTGCCAGTTCGCGCAGCTGCTCCGCTTCTTTGCGGGAATTGTCCTTTACGAATCCTTCTTTCAGTACCGCCTTCTGGGTTTCAATCGCTTTGTCCAGTTTCTTGTTTTCCACATAAAAATCCGTCAGTTTCCGGTTGATTTCCAACGCCTGCTGCGGAGCTTCCGTCTTGGAGATCGTATACGCCCGGTTCAGGTTTTTTTCAGCCCCGGCTATGTTGTTCTGCTGTACGTTTACTTCTGCCATCTGGCTGTAGCTTACGGCAAGATCTGCCTGATCGTTCTGCTTTGCACTCATCAGGATATTGCTTTGGATGGCTTCGGCCTTCACCTCCGGAGAAGCTGCCGAGAGCCTTGCGGCATCATTGGAATTCACGGCTTTGCTTTGTGAAACCCCTGTTTCCGCTGCCCTGCTGTAATTGCTGATGGCCGGTGCAATTTTATTCTGCTTTTCCTGAGACTGCGCCAGTTTGCGGCTTGTCTTTTCAATATTGGGCCGGTCGTTTAATTTTTCATAAATGGTTTTAGCCTTTGTATAATATTCTTCACTTTTGCGGAAGTTTCCGTCTTTAAAGAAGGTTTCACCGATGTTATAGTAGGAATCGGCCTGTGCGGATTCGTCTTTGGTATCCACTGCCTTTTCCAGCTTTTTGCTTTGTACCTTCACCTCCTGTACAACATTACCGCTCTGGGAATAAGCCGTATTTCCAAAGATTATTAAAAAGAAAACGAAAAAAGATCGAAGCCGTTTCATAAAACAAAGATAGGCATATCTGTAATTTGCTGAAAACGATTCACCAAGTGAAATCGCAGGCTCACCAAGTCTGCCGTTCTTTTCCGGATCCCGAACCTAATTTTACAGCAGAATTTTAAATTTAATACTCATGAAAAACATCGCTTTATCCGCAACTTTAATGCTGTCGCAAACCGTATATTCACAGGTTTCCGGGAATATCAACTACCGGCACCAGCTCCAATATCCTGAAACGACCATCAATATTGCTTCCCCTGTTGCCGATCCTGATCAGAATGAGAGGATCATCAGTGTAAAAGGAATGGCCAATGTAAAAGCTGAAAAATACGTCGCCATTTTCAGTGTTACGCAGGTCGGTGAAAGTGCTGAAGAAGTAAACAGCCTTATGGAAAACCGGATCAATAATTCCATCCTCCGGATCAAAGCTTACCAAGAAGCGGAAACTTATGTGGATATGATCTCTTTTGTTCCGGTTTATCAGTATAACGCTGAAAAGAAAACGTCGAGCAAAAAAACGTACAATGAGGTGCCGGCCGGATTTGAGCTGAAGAAAAATATCCATATTGAATTCCAGGATCCTTCCCAGCTTAATGATTTTATTGCCATCTTATCAAAGAATGAAATTTATGATCTTGTACGGGTAGATTATTTTGCCGCTAACCTCGAAAATATCCGTAAAGAACTGATGGCCAAAGCCAAAATATCCCTGGAGGAAAAGATGAAAAGCCTGGCGTATTTTTCCGGAGAAGATTTTGCCTATGCAACAAAAAGTATAAATGATGGCTTCAGGACGCTTCTGCCCACGGAAATGTATAAATCGTATGAAGCCTACAACAGTTCATCGCTGGCGCTTGCCCGGTTTACCAATGTAAATCCGGCGGCCAAGTCCGTAACCATGTATTATCAGCCTGTACTGGATAAGGAATTCGATTTTGTGATTAATCCGGTGATCCACGAACCAGTGATCCAGATACTTTATGAAATAAAACTCAGCATTAAAAGAAATCCCGAAAGAGAAAAAGCGGCGGAAATTAATGCCTCAAAAAGAGACAGGAAGCGGTTCAGATTGTTTTAGAATAATTATGAAAAGCTTTTTATTTTTCGGATCAAAACCTTAACATTAATTGAAATTCAGTTAACAGCCAACGCATCAGCATTCCCTAATTTTGTATAAAACAACACCCAATCATGAAAATACTTTTATCTCTCCTGCTTGCTGCCATTGCCTTTCAGAGCTGCTCCTTCCTGGAACAAAAAAACTTCAGTGAGACGAAAATCATTTCGGGCAATCCGGATGAGAACATCGTCTACAAATATCACCAGGCCCGGGCCGGCCTTTATAAAGTTGACTTTTATTCTGTTCATGAAGGCGATTCCGTAAAGCTGTTTGAACATTATGCCCATGGTTCATTTTCAGCTTCAAACCGTTACATGATTTCCGAAACTCCGGAAGGCATCGTCATCAGTACAGACTTGTTTCCGGACAAAAGAAAGCTCATTACGCCTGCCGGAAAATCCATTACGCTGACCCACCGGTAAACAAAGAATGGTTTTTATTCCGTTCACCCAGTCAGACCTCCCGTTCACCAAGTTTCCCCTTTCCGGTTTTCTGATTGGCGTACCTTTACCATAGAAATTTAAAACAGGAAATTATGAAACTGAAACATTTTTTATTAGCAGGGTTTTTAGCTTTCACCAGCTTGATCAACGCACAGGAAATAAAGAAAAACAGCATTGAAGTAACAGGCGTTGCGGAAATGGAAGTGGAACCGGATGAAATCATTTTCAGTATCGGCATCAAAGGGGACAATAAGAATGACCTGGCCGGCAATGAGAAAAAGCTGTTTGACATCCTGAAAAGCAGCGGCATAAGAAACGAAGACATCAAGTTCAAGGCAATGTACCAGAACCTCTATTCGAAGACCAAAATTTTCACTAAGAACTTCCAGTTCAAAGCGGATAAGAAAACAGACCTGTCTTCCCTGTTTGAAAACCTGAACCAGAAGTGGGTAAGCAATATCAATATCGCAGAAATCAAAAACACGAAAATTGCGGATTTCAGGAAAACGGTAAAAATCAATGCACTGAAGGCGGCAAAAGAGAAAGCGGATTACCTGCTGGAAAGCATCGGTAAAAAAGCCGGCACACCGCTGGAAATTACGGAAATAGAAGATTATACCAGTGACATGGTGCTTCCTGCCCTATACAAATCTGCCCGTGTAAGCAATGTACAGATGGAAGCAGCAGATACCGGAGTCGATTATTCGTTTGACAATATTGAAAACATCAAGCTGAAATACAGCATTAAAACGAAATACGAGATCCTCTGATTGCTGAGATAAAAATACTTCTCCCTGCAATGTGAACGGAATATTACATTGGTTTAATTTTTGTTATCACCATCAGACAAACCACAATCTATAACAATATGATAACGATAATACCAGAAGCCCCGGAAAATGTTGCAGCCTTCAATGCAACAGGAGAGATCACCAAAGAAGACTTTGAAAAATTGGTAATCCCGCGCGTAAAGCAGAAAGTGGACCAGTATAATGAGCTGAATTATCTTTTATACCTGAATACGGACCTGGATAATTTTACCATGGGAGCATGGCTGCAGGATGCCCTTTTAGGAATAAAGAACATGACGAACTGGAACCGCGCCGCTATTGTAACCGATAAGGAAGGCGTACAGAAATTCACGGACATTTTCAGTGTCGTGATGCCGGGAGAATTTAAATCTTTTCCTAAAGACAATCTTTACAACGCCCTGTACTGGTGTACTAACGGAAATGAGGTGGAAGCCTAGCTTTCATCCTTTTCAAATAAATATAAAATCCGTCTCACAATTACTGTGGGACGGATTTTCTTATAGATTCCTCAAGGATTTTAAAGGATGGCCGCATGAATTCATATGACATCAAACTCTTTCTGCAATCATCAGGCTTTCAGACAGGCTTACATATGTCCGGCAGCTATTTTTGTTTCCGGCGTTGCCTGCGAACCGTATTTCTGTTTATATCGTACGGCAATTACCAATCCGATCAGTGTCATTCCCACTCCTACCAGGGATGGATAATTATAGGAATAACCATGCTCCAGCGGAATGCCTCCCAGGAATGCGCCCATGGCATTGGCTATGTTGAAAGCAGCCTGCATAAAGGCGGCAGCCATCATCTCGCTTTTCGGGGCCGCTTTCATCATCATGATGTTGATAGGCGCGGCCACCGACATTGACAGAGCGCCGCATATAAATGTTAAGGCCAGGGAAATATACTGGTGTTCCGAAAGGAAAAATACGCCTCCGAGTGCTGCCATCATCAGGGTCATCAGCAGGATGCAGGTTTTCTCGGGGCTCAATCTGTCGGAAACATAGCCGCCGGCGAGGTTCCCCACCACCATTCCGGCGCCGGCAAGGATCATCACATAAGCCATCCGGTTCTCCTGGATACCGGATACAATGGTCATCAGGGGCGTGATATAGCTGAACCAGGTAAACAGCCCTCCGAAACCGATTCCGGTAATCATCAGCACCAGCCAGGCCTGTTTCTTTTTAAGGAATTTAAGCTCTTCCATGAAATGGGTATCCTGATTGGCCTCCAGCAATGGGAGCCAGAGCTTCAGGAACAGCAGGGCTACCAGTCCAATGGCAGCGGCAATGGCAAAATACCAGCGCCAGTGGTACATATGCCCGATATAGGTAACCAATGGCACCATAGCCAGATTGGCCACGGTAAGGCCGGTAAACATCAGCGAAATATAAAAGGCTTCCTTTCCTTTTCCGGCCATCCGTGCCGCTACCACGGTTCCGGTTCCGAAAAATGCCCCGTGCGGGAGACCGGAAAGGAAACGGATTACCAGCATGGTGGTATAATCCGGCGCCACTGCAGACAGCGCATTGAACACGGTAAAAATCACCATCAGTGCGATCAGTACTTTTTTGGGCGGAAACTTTACGGAATACCCGATCAGCAGCGGAGCCCCTACTACCACTCCGAAAGCATAGGCCGAAATAAGATGCCCTGCCTCCGGGATGCTGATCTGCAGGCTGCGTGCAATATCCGGAAGCAGGCCCATTACCGTAAATTCCGTAGTTCCTATCCCCAGTCCGCCGATGGCCAGCGGAATAATTCTTTTGTCAATCTTCATTGCAATTCCTTTTATGAATTTTTATCTGTTTACCTATTAATTGTGAATGCAAAATTCGGGGGAAACCGCCACTTATGCTTTAACCGGAATGCCCTGAATATGTACTATATTCACTTCTTCGTACAATAAAAACAGCAGTACAGAACGCTGCCATGTGCTGCCGGCCCGCCCGGCAATAAAAAAAAATCGCTCCGGTGAAGCGATTTTATCTTTTTATTTAATGAATATGTTTCTCTGCGTGATAGGAACTTCTTACCAGCGGCGAACTTTCCACATGCCTGAATCCCAAGCTTCTGGCAAAATCCCCGAATTCATCGAACTCCTCAGGCGTGATGAATTTCTTTACCGGAAGATGCTTTTTGGTAGGCTGCAGGTATTGGCCTAAAGTAATAACATCCACATTCGCATTCCGGATATCCTCGATGGTCTGAAATACTTCGTCTCTGGTTTCCCCCAGTCCCAGCATCACTCCGGTCTTGGTTCTGCGCTGTCCGGCTTCTTTCAGGTACCTCAGTACTTCAAGGCTTCTTTCATACTTTGCCTGTATCCTTACTTCCCGGGTCAGCCTTTTTACCGTTTCCATATTATGGGAAATGACTTCCGGGGCCACCTCAACCAGCCGGGCCAGATGCTTTGTAATTCCCTGGAAATCCGGAATCAGGGTTTCCATGGTGGTTCCCGGGGAAATCCTTCTCACGGCATTTACCGTTTCCCCCCAAAGGATAGACCCCATGTCCTTTAAGTCGTCACGGTCTACCGATGTCAGTACGGCATGCTTGATTTTCATTAATTTAATGGAACGGGCCACCTTTTCAGGCTCATCCCAGTTGACATCCAGCGGTTTACCGGTTTTGACGCCGCAGAATCCACAGCTCCGGGTACAGATGTTCCCTAAAATCATGAAAGTTGCCGTCCCTTCTCCCCAGCATTCGCCCATATTCGGGCAGCTTCCGCTCTGGCAGATGGTATTCAGCTTATATTTATCCACCAAAGTTCTCAGTTCCCGGTAATTCTTCCCGGTAGGAAGCTTTACCCGGATCCATTTTGGTTTCTGAACGGTCGTATCCTGAACTAAATTCTCCATGTCTCTCTCAAATTGAGGGTCAAAGTTAGTGATTTTTTTATCGAAACAATCAAAGACATAAATTGATGAAACCCATAATTTCGTAATTTTAAAACTTAAATTTAAATTATGAAGACCATACTTTGCGTATTGCTGATGATGTTCAGTATACTTTCTTTTGCCCAGAAAGAATTCCAGCCGGAAGGTTCAACGGTTATTGAGACGGCTGAAGGTGATCTTGACGGTGACCGGGTTCCGGAAAAAGTCATGATTTACAATACAAAAGACACTGCCGAATACGGAAATATCCGTGAAATACAGATTCTGAAAAAAGTCGATGGGAAGTGGAAAATCCTGGAGAAATCCCGGAATGCCCTGCTTAAAAGCCGGGATGGAGGAATGATGGGCGATCCTTATCAGCAAACCGAGATCCGGAACGGCGTTCTTATGATTACCCAGGCAGGAGGAAGCAGCTGGAAATGGGGCTATACGGATAAATACAGATTTCAGAACGGCCGTTTTGAGCTGATCGGCTACTCTTCAGGCAGCGGAAAGCCGGAAGAATACTGGACAGATGTTGATTTTAACTTGTCCACCGGCCGGCTGACTTTTGAAAAGGAAGTTGAAAATACCAAAGAGTACGGAAAATCTCAAAAGGAAACATTTGTAAAAAGGGGATTAAAAATAAATCTTCAAAACAGAAACCAGGAAAAAAGAAGGGAAATCCTTCTGCCTGAGACGAAAGAGAAAGTGTATTTGTAATCGATCAGCGGATTTCCAACCTGATAAACAGGATAAGGAATTGTTTCAATGGTCCTCGAACTCATTATCTTTCAGCAGTTCCGCCAATACTTTTTTAGCACGCATTACCCGGACTTTCGTATTGGCTACGGAAATCCCCAGTTCTTCTGCGATTTCCTTAATGCTTTTTTCCTCAAAAAACCGCAGCTTGATGATGTCCTGGTAATTGGCATCCAGCGATTCGATGGTTTTGATGATCTTTCTCTGTTCTTCATCGGAGATCATCAGCTCTTCGGGGGATTTGGCGTACTGGTTCTTTACTTCTTCCAGGTTTTCGGTGGGATCCTGGTTCTCACGGCTCCGGCGTCTCCAGAAATCGATGATGGTATTCTGCGCGATGGTCAGTATCCAGGTTTTGAACTGGAAATGCGGATCGTACATCTCCAGCTTTGAGAGGACTTTTGAAAAAACGTTGACCGTGATCTCATCGGCATCGTTTTCATCATGCACTTTCTTCATCACAAAGGAAAAGACATCCACCCAAAAAATATTGATGAGCCGGGTCTGCGCCTTCTGGTCCTTTGCCTTGGCTTTGCCGATGAGCAGGAAGAGTTGTTCGTCGTTCATGATAAACAAATATAACGGATTTGTACGGAATCCGCAAAAACAAGGGTACCAAACAGCAATCCGTCTGTTTTAAATTTTGTCTTTCTTCCTTAGCCTTACTGATGAATTTATTATCTTTGCCCCTTAAATTTTAAAGTTAAAACAATGAATTCCTTTATAGAAGAACTTAAATGGCGCGGTCTTTTTGCCGATATGATGCCCGGAACCGACGAACAGCTGAACAAAGAGGTCACTACGGCATATATCGGATTCGACCCTACCGCCGATTCTTTGCATATCGGAAGTCTGATCCAGATTAAAATCCTTGCCCATTTCCAGCAGCATGGCCACAAGCCTGTTGCCCTGGTAGGCGGCGCCACCGGAATGATCGGCGACCCGTCCGGCAAATCTGCAGAACGGAACCTTCTGGATGAAGCTACCCTGCTGCATTATGTGGACTGCCTGAAAAACCAGCTTTCCCGCTTCCTGGATTTCTCCGGAGAAGGGGACAACAGAGCGGAACTGGTAAACAACTACGACTGGATGAAAAATATCTCTTTCCTGGATTTTGCCAAAAATGTAGGTAAAAATATTACCGTAAACTACATGATGGCCAAAGATTCCGTAAAAAAGAGGTTCTCCGGGGAAAGCGGTGCAGACGGAATGAGCTTCACGGAATTCACTTACCAGCTGATCCAGGGCTACGATTTTCTCCACCTCTACCAGAACAACAATGTGAAGCTGCAGATGGGCGGATCCGATCAGTGGGGAAACATCACGACCGGGACAGAACTGATCCGCAGGAAAGCGCAGGGAGAAGCATTTGCCCTCACGGTTCCTCTGATTACCAAAGCAGACGGATCCAAGTTCGGTAAATCCGAAAGCGGGGAAAATTACTGGCTCGATAAAAAGAAAACCTCTCCTTATAAATTCTACCAGTTCTGGCTGAACGCTACTGATGATGATGCGGAAAGATTCATCAGGTTCTATACTTTTCTGAACAAAGAGGAAATTGAGACCTTAGTGGAAGAACACAAAACGGCTCCCCACGAAAGGAAGCTTCAGAAAAAGCTGGCTGAAGAAGTTACCGTATGGGTTCACAGCCGTGAAGAATATGAAAAAGCCGTAAAAGCTTCTGAAATCCTTTTCGGACGTTCTACGGCAGAAGACCTGGTAAGCCTGGACGAAGATACCTTCCTGGAGGTTTTTGACGGAGTGCCTCAGAAAGAACTTTCCAGAGCCGATGTGCTGGGAATCCCTGTTGTGGATCTTCTTTCGGAAAAATCCGGTTTTCTGAAATCCAAGAGTGAAGCTTCCAGAGAGATCAAGGGCAATGCCATCTCGGTAAATAAACAAAAGGTGAACGATACTTTTACTGCCAATGAAGGCGATCTGATTGACGGTAAGTTCCTGCTCCTTCAGAAAGGAAAGAAAAGCTACTTTATCGTAAAGGCCATCTAAAGATCTGACTTTTTAAAACGACCGCTTACAGTAATAAGAAAAGCATGGAATGCAGATTCTATGCTTTTTTTATTGAAGTCCAGCCTTCTCTGAGATGAGCTTACCGGAAAGCAATAAAAAAGGCCGTCTGCACAGACGACCTTTGTATATGGGATAAGTTCTATTCTTAAAGTCCTACAAAACTGTAATAGATGGAAGCGCTTTTCTCACCTACTCCTATCACTTTTTGGGTTTTTACGATTTCCCCGTCTACCCAGATGTTGATAATCAGTTCAGAATCCGAATAAGGAAGAACGGCATTCGCTGCCAGGTTCAGCTGGGACAGGCTGGAGTTGACGAACTGTTCGCCGGAGCTCCACGTAGTACCGGTTGGATTAAAAGTCGTGGTAGGATTGGTACCCACCTGTGTAACCACTGTTTTGAAAGTTCCGTACACTGGAGGATTAGGAGCCGGTGTAGGTCCCTTTGTATTAATTTTGGCCTCAAACATTACAATATGGTCCACATATTCTTCGTCTTCATCCTTATCCTTGCAGGAGTTGACCACTGAAATGACAGAAAATAAGATGGCCAGTAAAAAGGAAAGCCTGAGTAAACTTTTTGATTTGTAAAATTGCTTCATTTCTCCAAATAGATTTTTAATGTCCCAAATATAGGTTTTTTATCAATATAAAAATACGTTTTATGTAAAATTTCCAATGAAGATTTCTAAAAAATATCAAATCGGCAAAAGATTTCCTGGGTTTGTTCTCGAAGATTATTCCCCTTTTACAGCAGGTCCCGAAGTACGTAAAAGACTTCCTGGTTTCAGATAGCCGGAAGGCATTCCGTTCATTCCGATTATTATTTATATTTGCAGTATGAATTTAGATTATCTTGTAAGAGAACCCGAAACGATACATCCTGATACCCAGATCCTCTTTATGCTTCACGGCTATGGCAGCAATGAGCAGGATCTGTTCAGCTTTCAGGAAACCCTTCCCAAAGACTGGATCCTGGTAAGCTTCAGGGCACCCGGCACTACGCAGTTCGAGGGTTATTCCTGGTATGATATCGATTTTAATAATCCTGAAAAATTTGTTGACATCGACCAGGCCAACGCATCCCTGCAAAGTGTGCTGGAAAGTATCTTAAAAATTATCAATCATTATGGAATTACGGAAGGCAAAACCCATCTGTGCGGCTTCAGCCAGGGCGGGATCCTCTGCTATGCCCTTGCCCTGAAATATCCGGACCTGTTTAACCTGGTGGCCTGCCTCAGCAGCTACCCGGAAGAAAAACTGCTTACGGATATCGTGAAAGACAAGAAAAAACTGGAAAGACTGCGGTTTTTTATTTCCCATGGTACCGATGATGCCGTTATCCCGCTGGAATGGGGAAGAAAAGCGGCCGATCTGCTGTATGACCTGAGCTGCTATTTTACGTTCAGAGAATATATGAGCGGCCATGGTGTCAACCAGAAGAATTATATCGACCTGATGGATTTCTTTTCAAAATAAAAAATTGGAAAATTGGAAAAAAGGGCTGTCCAGAAATTCGGGCAGCCCTTTATATTTTCGGTAAAGAACAGAAAAGAGTATATAAATGTCAATTCACAGACAATTCCGGGCGATCTTCAGAGAATATGGTTATGGTTACCTTTATTAAATATTCTGCAATATAATCCTGTGAAATGATGCAATTTACAGGTGAATTTTCTGTAAAAACTGCAATCCTGTCAGTGAGGCACCGAAATTGTTGATGGTAATCTGTTGCAAAGAATATCAGCAATGCCGTAACAGAAAAAGGATTCCGATGAAATCCAGATCTGCAATCTCTTAATAATCAAATATGGATACAGAGGAAACAACACTAGACAAAATAAGAACCAGGCCAAGGTTCACCATGTTTACCGATTTAACAAAAGAGGAATATGCCGATAATCTGAGAAAATATCTCAGTGAACATAAAGATGAATTTTCAGGAAACATCAATAAGGAGATAGCAACCATTTGCGTAGAAACGGAATACGATAATTACTGGAAGCCAAGGCTATCCCTGCGGATAGAGACAGAAGATGATAAGACTTCGATCCTGGGTGTGTTCGGGCCAAGTTCCGCAGTATGGACGTTTTTTATGTTCCTGTATTTTTCTTTTTCAATCCTCTGGATGGTTTTCATTTCCATGTACTATGTGGAAAAACAGATCAACAGCCATGAATTCCCATGGGCCCTTACCGCATCTTTCGTTATGCTCTTCCTGATCGCCCTTACTTATATTGCCGGAAGGTTCGGGCGGTACAAAGGAAAAGAGGAGATGCTGAAGCTGAGGAGATTTGCTGAAGAGTCCACTCTTCATTTTGAAAAAAAAGATTAAGGAGCCTGCATTTTCGGATCTTCAGGCATCTGCTCCAGCACGGCTTTTGCGGCTTTTATGGAATCTACCACTTTCTCCCGGTTGTCCTGCTCTTTCAGGATTTTTGCAATATTCGGTTCTATCATTTTGGTCATTTCCTCTACAGAAACAATATTGGCATTGGGATCATTCAGCAGCTTTTTCCATGGCTTTCTTTTTCCCCACGGATAATCGCCGTATACCATTACCGGGGTGCCTTTTGCTTTTGTTGTTGCCCCTCCCGGATTCAGTACCCAGGTATCGGCATAGCTGTACAGCCATTGGGCATCTTTCATCAGCAGTCTCAGGCAGGAATGGGAAGCAGGGTATCCCGGAAGATCATACTGGTGCCATCCGATACCGTCGATATTGAAAATGTTGAAATTATAAGGGAGTTTCCATTCGCTGCTTACCGTGGAGATGGCAAGTTTTTTCTTCCAGTTGGCAAAGGTAAGTCCCGTTTTTGTCTTAGCGGTTTTCTTACCCATACTCGTAGGCCCCCATTTTACCAATGTCCCGTTCGTATATACCCCATACGCCTGTATCGGATAGGAAAACACCACGAATTTCTTCACAGGGCTCAGTACATCGATCTGCATCGGAAAAGGCGAATACTCCATCAAAGTCGTATCGATTTTTGCGGGAACAACCAGCGTATCGGCATTCCATTTATTCTTTGAGTCCAGCCGGTTCAGGGCATAGATGGCATATCTTTCCCCTGCAGAATATTTTTTATTGAAAACAGCAAATAAGGAATCTTTCATCTTTTTGTTTTTAGGAAAGATGAAAGCATTATAGAATCCATCTTCCTGCATCGCCGGCGGCAGCGATTCTTTTTGCACCACGGAATCCTTTTTTTCAATTACCGAATCTTCTTTTTCGGGATCTGTCTGCTCTGTCACCGATGATGAAGCGTCATTTATTTTATCGTTGATTTTTTCAATTTCCTTTTTACAGGAAAGCAGCATAAACGCTACACATAAAGCGGATAGAAATGATTTTTTAACGGATATGTTTTTCATAAGTGGTAAAAGACGAAATATTTCCGCTATTCAGTACAAATATCAGACCTAAATTATATCATACAATGCCTGAGACTGCTTTTAAGAATTGCCCTGAAGATACTTTTCCCGGTATTTTGTTAAAGCAGCTTGTTATTCTTTGCGTAGGCAATGGCTTCTGCAATATTGCTGACCCCTATTTTTTCGAAAAGCCTTTTTCTGTGGAATTTTACGGTATCAGGAGTAACAAATATCCTGTCAGCAATTTCATTGATTTTCAGTCCGCTTGACGAAAGGCTCAGTATTTCCTGTTCACGCTCGGTCAATCGTTTCTTTTCTTCGGCTATCCATTGGGCTGTATCCAGGTCATACCTCCAGAGATTATCCGTTCCTTCTTTGCTGATGACGATATTTCCTGATGACTGGGCATTGGATAAGGATACCATACAGATCGCTTTCCATATTTTACCGTCTTCTGCCAGGAAAAAAGGAGTAAGCTTATGATTGATGAGGATCTCATTCTTTTTTTCGCTTATGAGATTGAAATCGTAAGAGATCATATACTTTTTCCGTTCTTCCACCCGGAGTTTCTGATAGAATTCAAATCCGGCTTCATTAACGGCGAGAAGCATCTGAAGGTCAGCAGGCCTTACGTTGCGAAAATAAAATTCGTAGCCCATATTTTTCACTTCCTCTGAGGTCATACCACAGAGAAACAGCGGGTTATCAGAAACGTATTCGAACGATTGTGTCAGATAGTCAATAATATAAAGGCTCTGATAAGACATGCGTGCAAAAGCTTTTACGGCTTCAAGATAGTTATTCATCTGTGAATAGTCAATCCCTGTACCTGACATTATTTTATTATTATCGTTAAAAAATTTCTCCGTTTCTTCCATAATACAAATTAACCTACCCGAAAGTGTAGTTTTTATAGTCAGGGTACAAATCTACACAAAAGTGTAGTACCACTTATCATAAACAGCAGTATTTTTGCAGCGTATAAACCTTGAAAATGCTGTACAGGCTACCATTACAGGAGCCATAGGTAAAAATAAAGGGATCATTTCCCTAAAAAGACACAAAACCATGAACTCATTATACATCACTCAACAGTACCATCGGAACACGGTGGTATTTTTCGCATTTATAATTTGTTGATCCGGGCATGGAGTGAGGCTATCTTAACTGGCCGTGTATTTTTTCAAGGAGCTGTTTCCGGCTCTCCGCTCATACTCCTCGCTCCAGCGCAGCCAACACTTTCCCTTACCAAATCCGGCGCTCCCCGACCCGCCGGTCCTGCTGTGGGGTAACCGCTGCGATCCGGGCTATGAAAGCAGTCTCTGACTGTAACTTCAGTCTAAAATGATCCTATGGTCACAGGGAAACACTGATCAGACACTGATCCAGAAAACGGATCAGTATCAAATGTTGGAGAGAAAACGGATCAGTCAACTTTCTTAGCAAGTCTTCACAAGTAAGTTTCTGAAGTTATGATGTTCTTTGTATACGGTCTTACACTTTCTCATTTGCACTGGAAAGAAATAAAAACCTCTTCATCCTTAACAACCAAAAAATCATTGGTCCCGGAACATCTTTCTTCTGCTTTAGGGAAAAACGGGAATTTGATCTGCTTTGTGTCATGTATCATAAGACATGAGATCTGATGATGAAGTAAAGCAGTATTCCGGAGGAATACCATCTGTGTAGCAAGCGGACACAGGGTCGCTGGCATGCCATAGGTATGCTATCTCAATACTGGCTGCAGAAGATAGGACTCCTCCGGGGTCCTGATTTCATTTTGTATTCAGACTACACAGATACTGCTCCTTTGGAGCAGACCAGGGAATCAGCAAGAGGATTTTTATGAGTAAAAAATCCTGGTTATATAGCAATCATTATTACATATTGTCGTCCGGTATTTAATACATAAGATCAGCCGGTTTTATTCAGGCCTTTGCTTTAAATAATGATCTGCTTTCTGAAAGGTCCCCAACCTTTGCGCGTGATCCCTTTCTTTCTTTTCAGGTTAACTAAACTTTTTGCTTAGTCCCCAACTTTTGTGCATGATCCAGAATATAGAATATAAACACAGTACATAAACAAAAAAATCCTGTAAAATGATTTACAGGATTTGCGATCCGGACGGGACTCGAACCCGCGACCTCCGCCGTGACAGGGCGGCATTCTAACCAGCTGAACTACCGGATCAATTTTTTTAAAGTAAATTGAGAAAACTTTCTGCGATCCGGCCGGGACTCGAACCCGCGACC
>JAKOOI010000527.1 GCA_022701475.1 Weeksellaceae bacterium | reverse complement strand
GGATATGCTGTATTTGAGGGCATCAAGGCGTACAGAACAGCTTCCGGAACGAAAATATTCAAAGCACGGGAACATTTTGAGCGACTGAAAAAATCGGCAGAGCTGATGATGATGCCTTTCTCTTATTCAAGCAGTGAAATGATTGACACCACTTATGAATTGCTGGAAATGAACGGGCTTCAGAATGCTTACATAAGGCCACTGGTGATCTGTTCTCCTAATATGTCACTTTCGAAAGGGAAAAAAAGCCTGTTGGTAATCGAAGTATGGAACTGGGACAACGGTTATATGGCAGATAAAATGAGAGTGATGACGTCTTCATTTGAACGTCCCAATCCGAAAGCTTTCAGGATCGAAGCCAAGGTAAGCGGGCATTATGTGAATTCAATCCTTGCCTGTCAGGAAGCCAAAGATAAAGGTTTTGACGAAGCATTGCTGCTGGACGGTAACGGAAATGTTGCGGAAAGTTCCGGAGCCAATGTATTTTTTGAAAAGGACGGCAAGCTGTTTACGCCTGCAGAAGGAAATATCCTGCCGGGCATTACCCGGGCGACAGTCTTTGAGATAGCAGAACAGTTAGGGATAAGATATGAGGAGGCCCTTTTTACCCCTGAAGAAATGAAAGGAGCCGATGCCGCATTCTTTTGTGGTACGGCAGCAGAAATCGTAGCCCTGGAATCCCTTGATGATGTAAAGTTTGCAATGAACTGGGAAAAGAGCCGGTCTGCCGCCATACAGAAAGCGTACCGCCATCTGGTACTGGATGAAGATTATTCCTACCTGAAAAACCAGCTGCAATATGTGTGAAAGTTTAAATAAATATTCGAGAACCCTGACGCAGGACCCCACCCAGCCGGCAACCCGGGCCATGTACTATGGTATAGGATTTAAGAAAGAAGACTTTGATAAAGCACAGATTGGGGTAGCCAGCATGGGCTATGACGGAAATACCTGCAATATGCATCTGAACGGCCTTTCGGAACTGGTAAAGAAGGGAGTGAACCGGCAGGACCTGGTAGGACTGATGTTCCATACCATCGGGATCAGCGATGGCATGACCAACGGTACGGACGGAATGCGGTATTCCCTGGTGAGCAGGGACATTATTGCAGACAGCATAGAAACCGTCTGTGCGGGGCAGTACTACGACGGACTGATTACCGTTCCCGGCTGTGATAAGAATATGCCGGGCTCCGTAATGGCCATGGCGCGGCTTAACAGGCCTTCCATTATGGTATATGGCGGAAGCATAGAGGCCGGGCTTTACAAAGGAACGGATCTGAATATCGTTTCCGCTTTTGAAGCGCTGGGAAATAAGATCGCAGGCAAAATTTCAGGCGAAGACTATGAGGGGATCATCAAAAATTCATGTCCCGGAGCCGGGGCCTGTGGCGGAATGTACACCGCCAACACCATGGCTTCCGCCATCGAAGCATTGGGGATGAGCCTGCCGTATTCCTCTTCCTATCCTGCACTGAGCAGGGAAAAGAAGGAAGAGTGCGAACAGGCAGGATACTATATGAGAATTCTGCTGGAAAAGGATATCAAGCCGTCGGACATCATGACTCCGGAAGCCTTTGAAAATGCTCTGCGCATGATTATGGTCCTCGGCGGAAGCACCAATGCCGTTATTCATTTTATCGCCATTGCCAAAAGCATAGGATACAGGCTCACCCTTGATGATTTCAGAAGAATCAGTGACGAGACACCTTTACTGGCAGACCTGAAGCCCAGCGGAAAATACCTGATGCAGGACCTTCACAGGGTAGGAGGCGTTCCGGCTGTCATGAGGTACCTTCTGGATGAAGGACTGATCCATGGACACTGCCTTACGGTAACCGGTAAAACGGTAGCGGAAAACCTTGCCAATATAACTTCCGTCATTGACCGGGAGCAGGATATTATCAGACGGGTCGACAATCCCATTAAGCCGTCCGGACACATCCGCATTATGTACGGCAACCTTGCTGAAAAGGGCTGCGTTGCCAAGATCACCGGAAAGGAAGGCAGCTTTTTTAAAGGAAAGGCTAGAGTGTTTGACGGAGAGAAGCAGTTCATCAGGGGTATTGAAGACCGGGTCATCCGGGAAGGAGATGTGGTTGTTATCAAAAATGAGGGACCCAAAGGCGCACCCGGAATGCCGGAAATGCTGAAGCCGACTTCCGCGCTGATGGGTTCGGGGCTGGGCAAAAACGTGGCCCTCATTACAGACGGCCGGTTTTCAGGCGGAACCCATGGCTTCGTCGTTGGGCATATTACCCCGGAAGCCTTTGACGGCGGACTGATCGGGCTGGTAAAAGACAATGACCTTATTGAAATTGATGCCGAGAAGAATACCATTAATCTTATCATTTCAGAGAAGGAACTTCAGGAGAGGAAAACCGGGTTCCGGCAGCCTGATCACAAAGTGAAGAGCGGAGTATTGTATAAATATGCAAAACTGGTCTCCGATGCTTCACAAGGATGTATAACCGATTTTTAAGACGACTATGGAATTATCACACACAGTAAAAAAGGCTCAGGACCCCCGGAATATCAGAAAATATAAAGGATCAGAAATTATTCTTGAGGTGCTGAAAGCGGAGCAGGTAGATACTGTCTTCGGCTATCCGGGAGGAGCTGTGATCCCCGTTTACGATGCCTTGTATGATTATAAAGATTCAATCCGGCATATCCTCGTACGGCATGAGCAGGGAGCGATCCATGCAGCACAGGGCTATTCGAGATCTTCCAATAAGGTCGGGGTGGCAATCGCTACCAGCGGCCCGGGGGCTACCAATCTGGTGACAGGCCTTGCAGATGCCATGATCGACAGTACACCGGTGGTCTGCATAACGGGCCAGGTGTTTGCTTCGCTGTTGGGATCGGATGCTTTCCAGGAAGTGGATATTATCAATATTACGGCACCGGTTACAAAGTGGAACTGCCAGGTGACTGACGCGGATGATATTTCCGCAGTCCTGGCAAAGGCATTCTATATCGCCGCATCGGGAAGGCCCGGGCCGGTGCTCATCGATATTACCAAAAATGCCCAGCTTCAGGAAACCGACTTTGCAGGATATGAAAAATGTACGGGGATAAGATCTTACCGTCCCAGGCCGGAAGTAAAGCATGACTATATCCATAAGGCAGCAGCGCTGATCAGTACTGCGGAAAAACCTTTTCTGCTCTTTGGCCAGGGGGTTATCCTCGGAAAGGCGGAGAAAGAACTGAAGGAATTTACAGAGAAAACCGGAAGCCCGGCGGCGGCCACCGTTTTGGGATTGGGAGCATTGCCCGCCGATCACCCTTTGTATGTCGGGATGCTGGGGATGCACGGCCATTATGCACCGAATAAATTAACCAATGAATGTGATGTCCTCATTGCTGTCG
>JAKOOI010000513.1 GCA_022701475.1 Weeksellaceae bacterium | reverse complement strand
CAGGCTGAAGGCAATGGCATAGCTGCGGTATGGCGCATTGGTGGTATGCAGGATGCTCAAACCCGGCGGAATATGGGTTGCATATACGACATGGGATGCCTGAAATTCCCCTTTTGAGGTTTTCAGAATAACTTGATCATCCTGCTCATCATGGCTTTCACATACACATTCTTCCATGATCGTACCGCCCAGGCTTATAAAAGCTTCGCATAAGCCTCTGATATATTTTACCGGATGGAACTGGGCCTGATCCGGAATGCTTACCGCTCTTTTAAAGGGTATCGGAAAAGGAATTTCATTAACGTAATTCATTTCATGATTCACCTTTCCGGCCCCGTCTACCAGGTCTTCCAATTGCTTTTCCTGTTTCTCATCCAATGCAAAAAGGTAAGCGGTCTTTTTTTCAAAATCACAGTCAATGCCGTAATCCCGGATATGGGTATATATGATTTCAATGGCCTCCTGGCCAACTTCAGCAAACAGTCTGGCATTATCAAGCCCGAAGTCACTGATGGCTTCAGTAAAAGTAGTATCAAAAAAATCATTCAGGTGAGCAGTGGTTCCTCCTGTTGTTCCGAAACCTATATTGGAAGCTTCAAGGAGGATGCACTTTTTACCTGCCTGCTGCAGTTTCAGGGCAGTAGAAATTCCTGTAATTCCACCGCCGACGATCACCACATCAAATAAATGCTGACCGTTCTCTGTGGAAAATCTCTTGATTTCCTCCTGCCATATGCTTTTTCTCGCTCCGTCTCTGTACATGTGTAGTTTTTTTAAGGTTAGACTTATCTTATCTGCAGTGTATATGTTTTTGAGGCAGTATGCCCTGCGGATTTTTCTTTAGTTCCGTATTTGTTTTCGGGTTCATCTTCATCAAAATCGCATCTGCACGATGAGCAGGCCAGAAGGCCTGTGATTCCCAGCACTAAAGCAGTTGTTTTCATATAAATGTGTTGTTTTTATCCGTTGACTACCAGTCCTCCGTTGGGATGAAGCACCTGGCCGGTGATCTGAACCGAATCATCTGAGGCAAGAAACAGAAAGCTGGCTGCCACTTCTTCCGGTGTGGCTTTCCTTTCGAAAGGTGGCTTGTCCGGATCATCTTCTTCATCACCGAAGGTTTCTTTGGTTAAAGGCGTTGCTACCGGGCCCGGCGCGACGGCATTGACACGGATTCCCTTGGGTTTGGATTGTAGTGCCAGTGAACGGGTGAATGACACAATGGCTCCCTTGGTAGCAGAATAATCCAGCAGCTCGGCATGCCCCTGGTAGGCTGTTGCAGAAGTGGTATTGATGATAACACTTCCCTGCTTTAACAGCGGATATACAGCCTTCGTGAGCAGGATCATCCCGATAATATTGGAATTGAAAGTGGTACGTATATTCTCTTCTTCAAGATCTTCAATACTTTCTGACGGAAACTGGGTTCCTGCATTATTTACCAATATGTCGATTCCCCCAAATTCAGACTGTATTTTTTTTACGGTTTCTTCACAGAATGCAGCATCTCCTACATCACCCTGGAATATGGCAGACCTCTTTCCCAGGTTTTCAATCTGTGTTTTGGCTTCTTCGGCTCTCTCCCGGTCCGAATGGTAAATAATGGCAACATCTGCCCCCTCTTCAGCGAAAAGCAAAGCCACGGCTTTGCCTATCCCACTGTCGGCGCCCGTAATCAGCACCGACTTGCTCTCTAACTTTAATTTTCCCATAATCTTTATTTTTCGTCTTTCGGTTTCTGCATTTCAGACATTCTGTGTGCTGCCATGCTGTCTGTCGCAAGATTGGACATGGCTACGGTCAGTTTATTGTTCAGCCCTGATATCACTTTATCGTCACCGTTCATCAGTGCATTATACCCGTCAACCGCTACTTCTTCCGGAGAAGAGAGGTTGTCTTTATCTTCAAGGATTTTACTTTCATTCATGTCTGCTTTGTTAAAGAAATCAGTATCGGTAGGTCCCGGAAGCAGTGCCGTAACGGTAATGCCAGTATCCCTGAGTTCTTCGCGGATGGCTTCTGACCATGAAAGGATGAATGCTTTGGTTCCATGGTAAACGGACTGCCAGGGACCCGGTGCTTTGCTGGCGATGGAAGCCAGGTTCAGGATCTTTCCGGATCCTTTCGGCAGCCTGTCCTTGAGAAAGAGCTTGGTAAGAATGAGTACCGATGTGATATTCAGATTCACCACATCAACTTCCCGGTGAATATCCGTATCCTGAAATTTTCCGTAAATCCCCTGTCCTGCATCGTTTACCAGGATTTCAGGGCTGATGCCATTGAGGGTGAGCTCCGAATAAAGGGAGAAAACATCTTCCTGGTTAAAAAGATTTTTGGACATGGTGATTACGTTGATACCATAGTTTTTAAACTCATCCGCCCTGGTTTTCAGTTCGTCATGGTTGCGGGCTACCATGACAAGATCATAACCGTTTTTTGCAAACTGTTTTGAGAGCTCATAACCGATGCCGCTGCTGGCCCCGGTGATGAGCGCATATTGATTTTTCCGGCTCATGGGTATTATTTTAACACAAGAAGTTGATTGATCTCGCTTTTAAAACAGCCTAATATAAATTCCGTATAGTAAAGCTGTGCATTGAGAGACTGGGTCTTTGGATGAAGTTCCAGTTTCTTGGTGAGGACAATTTCACCTTTATAGGCAAATGAAAAATAAGCATAGATTTTATACAGCGAATTCCTGATCGGCGTGCAGTATCCTGTTGTGGCAATAGCCCAGTCGGATTCAAACAGCCTGCCTACGTGCAGAGCCATTGTTTCGGCGATATTCTCCGATACGCAGTCACATTCCTCAGCCTCATGGGCATCTACCTGAAGCAGCCTGACTTTTTCCTGCATGGTATAGGTGGTAAGACCGCCCTTGTAAAACATCGATGCATTCGGCATCTGTGAGAAAGCCAGCTGCAGGCAACCGGAGGTTACGCTTTCCGCAACGGCAATCGTCTCATCAGCCGTCATCAGTGACTGGCTGATATATTCCAGAAGACTTTTTTGAAATTCCATAATATCATATTTTAAGTTGTGGTTTGTAAGTGAATAGGCAGCAGATTTCCAGGAATCAGTGATTCCTTCAGCACAGCCATTTTTTTCAGCAGTATGGTAGCTTTTGATTATGTCTTCAAGTGACAGCCGGTACGTCATCATATCATCGGGTACTATGGGTCCTGTCTTCATATGCTCCGGTAACTCACGGATAATCATCTGAATGTTATATGGCCGGCCTTTATAATGATACCTGTATCAAAAATCTTTCCAGACTTGAAATTGCCATGATCTACAGGATACCTAATAGAAAATTACTTCCACAGCTATCTGGGGAAGTAATTTTTAAGATAATGTCAGGGTATGCTCTGATACCAGATGATCCGCGATATGGCATCTGATGATTCCTGTCCATGAATAATTAGTGCTCTCATACTGTTAGAATCAGGTACAATGTGTGTTGATTTATGAATTGCCGGCATTCATTTCCGGCGCATTCCTTTCCAGCTCAAGGTCCCAGACCCTGTGGCCGGCAATGGCTTTGATCAACTTATCTGCTGCATCATGGTCTTCCGCCGTAATAATGGCCCGGTCGGTATGCTTCTTCGTGGCAACATTACTGTTCATATAAAGAGGTTCTGTCCCTTCTCCGAAGCTGATGGCTTTACAGTGCTTATAGGCTTCATTAATAAAATTCAGGGCAGGATGCTTATTGAAAGGCTTCAGGAGTACCTGCGCAGAATCTTTACCTGCACTGATATGCAGGGCATCAAAAGCAACACTGGCAATGCTGTTGAGTGAATGCTTAGGAGTCAGTGATGATCCGTCATTCAACTGTATGGGTGCCATGGAGGTTCCGATGATTTCCACTACGGCATTTCCTGCTTCCAGTTTTGTTTTCAGAGCGTTCAGGGCACCGGCATCAGCGCCGGCAGCGGTAATAAAACCGATTTTTCTTCCTTTGATGGAATTTTTTACGGTATTCATCATACTTAGTGCCTCAGAGGATCTGGTATCAGGTTCTCTTTCTTCGCTCTGCAATTCCAGCGGATCACAGTCTGCCGGAAGACTCTGGTTCGGGAATTCCAGTTTTGTAATTTCTGCGCCTACGCTTTCCGCAACAATCTGCGCCAGTTCTTTATTTATAAAAGCCAGCTGGCTCACCACCCTGTCTCTGATGGCAGTGATGGTTACTTTGGAAAGTTCAAAGATCAGTGCATTCTGAAGATGTCTTTTTTCCGGTCCGGACTGGCTGTTGTAGAACATTTTTGCCTGGGAATAGTGATCTACGAAACTTTTGCTTCGCTGCCTTACCTTAGTGCCGGAAACCCTTTCTTCCTGGGATACGAACCCGCCTTCCTTCATCATAGCCTGGAACGGACAGCCTCCGCCAATAGAATTGGGAGAATAGCTTACTCTGCCTTTATCAATCTGCTGCCTGTTGTAACCATCTCTCTGGTTGTTGTGCACGGTATTGACGGACCTGTTGATCGGGATTTCGTGGAAATTCGGTCCGCCGAGCCTGATCAGCTGCGTATCGGTATAGGAAAATAATCTTCCCTGCAACAGCGGATCATTAGTGAAATCGATTCCCGGAACAATATGCGCCGGATGGAAAGCAATCTGCTCCGTTTCTGCAAAGAAGTTGTCGGTATTTCTGTTTAATGTTAACGTTCCGACGATCTCTACCGGAACCAGTTCTTCAGGAACGAGTTTGGTAGGGTCCAGCAGATCGAAATCGTATTTATGCTCGTCTTCTTCGGGAATCAGCTGTACACCGAAATCCCATTCCGGGAACAGTCCGTTGTCAATGGATTCCCACAGGTCCCTTCGGTGAAAGTCAGGATCCACCCCTGAAATTCTCTGGGCCTCATCCCAGGCTACCGAATGAACCCCCAGTTTAGGCTTGAAGTGGAATTTTACAAAATGTACTTTCCCTTCATCATTGACCAGTTTAAAGGAGTGCACACCGAAACCTTCAATCATACTCAGGCTTCTGGGAATCGCCCGGTCGCTCATGATCCACATGATCATGTGCATGCTTTCAGGCATCAGTGAGATAAAGTCCCAAAAGGTGTCATGGGCAGATTGTGCCTGTGGGATTTCGTTATGCGGTTCCGGCTTTACCGCATGGGCAAGATCCGGGAATTTCATCGGATCCTGGATAAAGAATACCGGAATATTATTGGCCACCAGGTCATAGTTTCCTTCTTCCGTATAGAATTTGACAGCAAATCCTCTCACATCCCTGGCCAGGT
>JAKOOI010000441.1 GCA_022701475.1 Weeksellaceae bacterium | reverse complement strand
GGATGTCCTGAGCAAGGCTACTGCTGATGTGGCGTTTCTGCTGATGCAGGCCGTAGCCAGAAGGGCAAGCTACAATTTTGAAAAGGTAAAAGCCGGAAACTGGGGCGATTTCGATCCGCTGCATGCGCTGGGCCAGGAGCTGTACGGGAAAACGCTGGGGATTTTCGGCCTGGGAAGAATTGGTCTTGAAATGGCACTGAAAGCAAGGGCGGCCTTTGGAATGGAAATCATCTACCATAACCGCCATCCGAACGAAGAGGCAGAGAAAAAGCTGGGGGCGCGTTACGTTTCTTTCGATGAGCTGACAGAGCAGTCGGATGTGCTGAGCATCCATGCCAGCTTCAGGCCTGAGCAGAAAGAGCTGTTCAATGCTGAAGTTTTTTCAAAAATGAAGGAGAATGCGATTTTCATCAATACGGCAAGAGGCGGCTTCCATCACCAGAAAGACCTGTATGATGCTCTAGCGGAAAAGAAAATCTGGGGAGCAGGGCTTGATGTAACGAATCCTGAGCCTATGTTTAAGGATGATCCGTTGCTGGAACTGTCCAGTGTCTGTGTTTTACCGCACATCGGTTCTGCTACCATAGAAGCCAGGACCGGGATGGCAAAGCTGGCTGCGGCCAATCTTATTGCTTTTACAAAAGGAGAGAAGATGCCTGCCTGCGCCAATCCGGAAGTCTATTCCTGAAATCCGGAGATTTGGAACTGAATTTGTTTTACATAGGCAACACTAAAATATAACGTATTATGATATCCGAAAACAGCGAACAGGAACAGGAAAGAAGACTGGAACAGAGAGATTATAGTCCCAGTGAAGATATTTTTAACCAGGAAGAACATATTCCCGTTGACGGAAACGGGAGGCCGGTCTTCAATGAGCAGCCGGAAGAAGAGTCCCTGGATAAAGGACTGGATATTCCGGGAGTTGACCGGGATGCAGGAACTGACGATATCGCAGAAGATGAGGAGAACAGTTATTGGGGATACAGTGACAATGATGATGATCATGAAGAGCGGAATACAGACCTGATCAGATAAATTATCTACAGAAACAAATAGGAACCTTACTTTTTGAAGTAAGGTTTTTTGTTAATACAGATAAAATTTAATTTATTGTTTTACAATATTATAGATTTTTTCGATATTAATTTAACATAAATAAACAGTTATGATTGAAAATTCATCAGTAAAAATTAGTATATTTATCATGCGATAGTGATTAATTTAGTATATCTATGATGAAATTTTTACATATTTTATGCGTGTTGATCGGGGTTTCCGCGCTTTCACAGGCTCCCGTAAACGTTAAAGTAAAAGATAATGCAGGCAACGAAAGCTTTCAGGTGACCTGTACGAACGACCTCGATGCGAATGGATGTATTTCACTGAATGTGGAATACCCTTTGCTGAAACAGACGACCAACTATGAGGTTACCCAGGAAAGCTACAATCCACCGGTTGCCCTGAATCAGGGGACTGCCCTGAATGCCAATTACGATGACCTTTTTGCCGTTAAGCTCAACCTGCCTTTCAAATTCTGCTTTTACAATCAATATTTCGAGGCATTGGTGGTGGGTTCCAACGGAATGGTTACCTTTGACCTCAGCCAGCTCGGCAATATCAATTACCCGAATGTCCAGTGGCAGAACCCGAATGCCAATCTTCCGAAAAATTCCATCTTCGGAGTGTATCATGATATGGTCTTCTCTGCCAATGATTCTTCAGAAATTTATTATTCAACCGTAGGAACGGCACCTTACCGTAAATTTGTGATCAGCTTTTTTGACGGAAGGGTAGCCGGATGTACGGACCGGTCTTCTTCCCAGATCGTGCTTCATGAAACTACCAATATCATCGATGTGTTCGTGGAGAAGAAACTTACCCCATGCCCGACGAGAAAATTTGAGAATGCCGTGATCGGGATTATCAACAGCACCGGTACCCAGGGAGTGTCACCGGCTTCCAGAAATACCGGCGTATGGCAGGCATTGCAGGAAGGCTGGCGGTTCAATCCTACCGGAAATGTGATCCAGCCACAGGTGACCTGGACCAATGCTGCAGGGCAGACGGTAGGAACCGGGATCCAGACTACGGTTTGTCCTACCCAGAGCGATGTCTATACGGCCAATGTGGTTTTCAATATCTGCGGGAACAGCAATCTTGCCCTGACGGATGACTTCCCGGTTACATTTGATCCTTCATATCCTGCTGCTAAGAACTACACCCAGAATTTCTGTGGAAATACAAACCTGACCTTAAACAGCTTCCAGTCCAACCTTACCACTCAGAACCCTGCCAACTTTACCTTCAGCTTCCATACCAGTCTCCAGAATGCGCAGAATAACGTCAATCCGCTTCCGAACAATTATAGCCTCACCGCCAATACGGTGCTGTATGTAAGGATCCAGAATCCGGCTGTGCCTACCTGTTACCGGGTGGCCGTACTGACGCTGAACCTTCTGAACAAGAGCCTGCTCAAAAATACCGTTGAGCTCTGTGATACGAATAATGACGGAACAGAGGCAAATTATAACCTCAGCCTGCTGAATACCGAGCTTTTTGTACCGGGCACAAC
>JAKOOI010000395.1 GCA_022701475.1 Weeksellaceae bacterium | reverse complement strand
TGCTTTCCACATGGAAAGCCTCGCCCAGCATCGCATCTTCTTCATCACCCATCGGTTCAAGCCCGGGATCGCTGATTACATATACCTGACAGGAAGCTCACATCGCCATGCCTCCGCAAACCCCTATGGTTCCTTCTTCAGCTAGTTCATAGGAGCGGATGATCTCCATAAGGTTCATAGACATATCCGTAGGAGCTACGATGTCATGGGCCACTCCTTCCCTATCGGTAATTTTTATATTGATATCACTCATTTCTATTGCTTATGCTGATCCCGGTTGATGTTCCGTCTGTTTTGAACAGATCATATCCGCCAACCACAACAAATTTAGTCAATTTTTTTCACAACGGCTTTCTCCGCCTCTTTTCTGCTTCCGTCGAATCCGTCTACACCGCTTACCGTGGTGTACTTCAAAACGAATTTCTTCCCCGGGTTCAGCCGGTTGTATACACTCTGGCACATGAGGGTGGCTTCATGGAATCCGCAAAGGATCAGCTTCAGTTTTCCCGGATAGGTATTGATATCCCCGATGGCATAAATTCCATCGATATTGGTCTGATAATCCAATGCATTGTTTACCACGATGGCATTTTTCTCAATATTCAGTCCCCAGTTCCCGATTTCCCCCAGTTTTGGCGTCAGCCCGAATAAAGGAATGAAATAATCCGTTTCCATATCGTAGGCATCCTGTCCGTCAACGGCTACCGTGATCGCTTCTACTTTTCCGTCTCCTTTGATCGCAGTAACTTCAGCCGGCGTAATCAATTTAATTTTCCCCTGGTTTTTAAGCTCCTGGACTTTCTCTACGGAATCCAGTGCGCCGCGGAATTCGTTTCTTCTGTGGATCAGAGTAACTTCACTGGCTACATTGGACAGGAAAATACTCCAGTCCAGGGCAGAGTCTCCCCCACCGGCAATCACTACTTTTTTATTCCTGAAATGTTCAGGCTCTTTTACAAAATATTCAAGGCCTCTTTCTTCATAGTCGGCAATGTTTTCAAGAGCAGGTTTTCTCGGTTCAAAGGTTCCCAGCCCGCCTGCAATGGCAATGGCTTTTGCCCTGTGTACCGTTCCCTTATTGGTAACTACCTCAAACCACTCGTCATCAACTTTGGTATAGGAAACAGCCGTTTCTCCCAGGGTAAATCCCGGCTGGAACTGCTTGATCTGTTCCATCAGGTTATCTACCAGCTCGCCTGCGTTTACAGAAGGATAACCCGGTATATCGAAGATCGGCTTTTTAGGGTACAGCTCTGCCAGCTGTCCTCCCGGCTGGGGAAGCGCATCGATGATGTGGCACTTCATTTTCAGTAAACCTGCTTCGAATACAGCAAAAAGACCGGTCGGGCCGGCTCCTATGATCAATATATCGGTCGTTATCATAATTGTGAGATAATTTATTTATACTTGTAACTGCAAATTTACTAATTTTAAAGTGAAGCCTTTTAATTCAGTCTAAATAAAAAACTGAGATTTATCAAACCTTTGCCGGTTTTTTGCATCTAATAATTGAAAGAACTTGTCTAAAATCTGATTATGAAAAAAATTTTGAGTGTATTTACGGTGTTGTTCTTCTTTTTCGGTTCCGGCCAGATCAATACGATTGCAGACGGGGAATCCATTACCTTAAGAATCCATTATGGTTTCCTGAATGCAGGTACAGCCAACCTTACTGCCAGAAAAAGTGCTTACCGTGGAGCTCCCCATCTGTATGTGAGGGGCACCGGGCAGACTACCGGAGCCGTAAAAGCTTTTTTTAAGGTAGACGACCTGTATGAAAGCTATATCAATATGAATACGGAACTCCCGAGTTTTTATGTCAGGAATGTAAAGGAAGGCAGTTACCGGCAGCACCTGGAAACGGTATTCAACCATGATAACAATACCCTGATACTGACTGACAGAAAAACCCCGGCCAACGGATCAAAGGTAATTAAGTCCGTGAAAGGCGTGCAGGATATGCTTTCCTGTTTTTATTATCTGAGAAGCAAGAGCCCTGCTGAACTGAAAACCGGGAATGTAATCAATATGAATGTGTGGATTGATGATGAAATGTTTCCTTTTCAGCTTAAAGTGGCGGGAACGGAGAATCTGGAGACAAAATTCGGAACGATCAACTGCCTGAAAATCATCCCTTCGGTGAAAAGCGGCAGGGTATTCAAGGAGAAAGAAGGCGTGGTAATGTGGGTTTCCAATGACCTCAACCATATACCGATCCTGCTGAAAGCCGAACTTGCAGTAGGTTCCCTGAAAGCCAGTATCGATGATTATAAAAACGTGAAATATCCTCTGCGGTTTACCCGATAGCCGGTCATGAAGAAAGCAAAGAAAAAACAATGCCTGCAAACTGCGGGCATTTATTTCTTAACAGAACAAAACCATCGGGCAAAAAAAACCTCCGGGAGGGATACCGGAGGGAAAATAATTTTTTTCCGTGTTTTCATGATGTGTTTTTCAGGCTGTCCAGTTTCCGGAGAATCTGAACCGGTATCTTTGTAAAAATACCTGCTGTCATTTGTGCTTTAGGATCCCTGATTCTGATATGGTATTTCATCATCTGTGTTCTCAGAACCAGGGTTACCTTTGTAGTTATAGGAGTTAATAGTTATTATTACTGATACAAAGATACCCATACATCATCATAAATTCCTATCAGATAGCTTAGATATATATCTACGATACCGTAGATGTTTTTCTACATAAATAATAAGACTCAGATTATCCATTATTTATAAAAAAAGATCATACCCATTTCCGGAATACTGATGGATATTACTGGTGTTTTTTAACCATTTCAATCAATTCCACCAGATTATCGATATGCAGCTTATCGAATATCCTTTTCTTAAGGGTACTGATTGTATTTTGTTTCACCTCGAGTTTGTTCGCAATTTCAAGGTTGCCGTACCCCGCTGCATACAGTTCTGCGATTTCCCGTTCCCGTTCTGTAAGGGAAAACAGCGGATTTATCAGGCCGGGATTCTGCAGGGAATTCATCAGAAGCGCCTGTGTGGAAGGGGAAATGTATTCGCCCTGCCGGATAAGGGTAAGAAGGGCCTGCCGTATTTCTTCCTCTTCATTAAGCTTGCTCAGAAACCCGTTGGCACCGGCATTAAGAAATTTCAGCGCATGGGTGCTTTCCTCAATTCCGGTAAAGATGAGGATTTTGCATAAAGGGCATAGGATACGGATTTCCGGAAGCGAGTGCAGGAGGTTCCCATCCGGGAAATGGGCATCTATAACGGCAATATCTATAGAATGTGCCGCAATACGCTCTTTCAGCTGCTGCAGGCTGGATGCATGAATGACTTCATATTCAAAATCCATTTCTTCCAACAGGAATACGATTCCCTGACGGATGAGGCTATGGTCGTCCGCCAGCAGAAATACCAACGGCCTATGCTCCTGCCGATTCATATACAGCTAAATTTAAAGAGAAAATAACAGTTGTTCCTTTGCCTGCTTCGCTAAGCACCTTTATATTTCCTGAATAAAGCTCTACAAGCTCTTTACAGAGGCTCAAACCAAGCCCGGCTCCGAGGTTTTCCACATCTTCAGACAATACCCCCTGATAATAAGGCTCAAATATTTTATCCAGATCGGAGCTCGAGATTCCGGAACCGGTATCGCGGATTTCCGTAATCAGCAAAACCGTTTTTTCATCAACTGCTTCCGTCTTTATGGAAACGGTAATCTGTCCGTTCTCCGTAAATTTATTGGCATTTCCCAGAATATTCATGTACAACTGGTTGATCTTTGTATGATCGGAGTAGACCACAAGCCGTGAATCTATATTTTCATGAATAACAAAACGGTTGTTCCGGGTTTCTATATAAGGCTCTATTGAACGCAGGATCGAATTGATTTCTTCTTTCAGGTTAAATATTGCAGGGATCAGCCTGTTCTGCACCTGCTGGTTTTTGGTATATTCCAGGATCTGATTCGCCTGCATCAAAAGCGTGTCATTAGTAAAACTGATGGATTTCAGATATTCTCTGATGGTGCTGTCATCCGTTTTCTTACCAATCCTGTTAATAAAAATCCCTATGATTTTCAGCGGTGACCGCAATTCGTGGCTCAGCATTCCCAGAATCCGGTTTTTGAATTTCAGGTTCTCATTGATCTGCTGATTGGCAGCATTCAGGCTTTTTTCGTAGATAAATGCTATTCTGGTCAAAAGCATGATCAGTATCGATACAATAAACATGAGGATGAGAGCCCCGAAAATAAGGTACGTCCTGATTCTGTTATTTGCCGAATTCCGGCTGCGGTATTCTTTCTCAAGATCAGATTTTGAATCCTTGATGGCAAATTCATAGATATTCATCAGTCCATTGCTGTATACCAGCAGGTTGCTGAAAATTTTATAGAACTTTCCGTTGTTGTTTTCCTTTTCGGTAACATTCACCCGGATTTTCTTGACCTGTCCCGTATAATGATTGTTCACCAGCCTGATAATGCTGTCAAACTCAGCTTTAATAGTAGCAGGATCCGGGGTTTTGCCATGTTTCACCGTTATGACCGTGCTTTCCTTACGTACATTCTCCTTGCCGGATATGGCATCACCCAGACGCCCGAAAAGCCCCTTCTTCTTTACCGTATCAGAGAATGTCTTTGTTTCAATATTGAATTTATCAAAATTATAGTCCAGATTATATTTCTTCAGTTCAGGCAGGTTGTTTTTTATTCTGAAATCTGCTTTGGCAGAATATTCGTAAGTGGAATCAATAAGTGACTTGAATTTTTTTATTTCCATCGGGTCTTTCTCCTGCGAGGTGAGAAGGTTCCTGAGCTTGGGATAGCGGTCTTCATAACGGCTGATACTGTCCAGGTTTTTCCCCAACTGCTGCAAAGATGTGAAATAGGCATCCAGATACTGATGATCTTCCGTAATTACGTACTGCTGAAAATCCCTTTGTGCTTTTAACAGCTCATCCCGGGAATGATCCGTAAGGTTCTCAAGCGACTGAATTTCCTTAAGTTGCTTTTCGATAAAAACTAAATTTTTCCGGGTTACAAATTCGTTATAAAAAAATCCGGCAATCAGAAGCTGTATGAACAGGATGCACAGGATAAGGGAATAATGGACAATTTTCCTGGATCTGAATCTCAAAATCTTTTTAACCATATGTGCGTAATTTCTGCGATAAAAGTAATAAAAAAATCCTGTAAACTCAATTTTTACAGGATCTCAATTTTTATACAAAAATATACTTGTTACAAGGTTTTAAACTGTTCAAGCGTACGGATATCGTTTTCAAAGAACATCCTGATATCGCTCATCTGGTACAGCAGCATTACGATACGTTCGATTCCCATTCCGAAAGCATATCCCGAATATTTTTCAGGGTCGATATTTACATTTTTCAGTACGGCAGGGTCTACCATTCCGCAGCCCATGATTTCCAGCCATCCGGTGCCTTTGGTAATTCTGTAATCCGTTTCGGAATTCAGTCCCCAGTACACATCGATCTCGGCACTCGGCTCCGTAAACGGGAAGTAGGAAGGCCTCATCCTGATCTTGGATTTTCCGAAAAGTTCTGTTGTAAAGAACTGAATGGTCTGCTTGAGATCGGCAAAACTTACATTTTCGTCAATATACAGTCCTTCGATCTGGTGGAAAATACAATGCGAACGGGAAGATACCGCTTCGTTTCTGAATACTCTCCCGGGAGACAGGATCCTGATCGGCGGCTTGTTCTCTTCCATGTACCGGATCTGTACGGATGAGGTATGGGTTCTTAACAGGATGTCCGGGTTCTGTTCGATAAAAAAGGTATCCTGCATATCCCTCGCCGGATGGTATTCCGGAAGGTTAAGGGCAGTGAAGTTATGCCAGTCGTCCTCAATTTCCGGGCCGTCTGCCACAGCAAAGCCGATCGACTTGAAGATCTCGATAATCCTGTTTTTTACCAGGCTGATCGGATGCCTTGAGCCCAGCTCCAATGGAAATGCAGGTCTGGTAAGATCTTCTTTTTCGGAAACAACGGAAGATTCGGAAGCATTTTTCAGATCGTCAAGCTTTACGTTGACGGCCTGTTTCAGGGTATTGATTTTCTGCCCGAATTCTTTCTTCTGGTCATTGGGTACTTCCTTGAATTTTTCAAAAAAATCGTTCAGAATTCCTTTTTTCCCGTTGTACCTGATCCGGAAATTTTCAATTTCCTCTTTTGATGTAGTATTGAAGCTGTTTACCTCAGCGAGTAATTCTTCTATCTTTTCTATCATTGTTTTGCCCTTTCAATATATTTTGCAAAAATACGGTTTTTCAACGGAATACATTTCCCAAAACTGTTAAAAAAATATGCCTCCGTTGAAGAGGCAGACTTTAATCATTTAATGGCAACGGGATAAGAATTTATTTTTTTTCAAGAGCCTTTACGTTAATCTGGAGGGTAACTTCGTTTTTAATCAGTCCGTTCTGCACCGGTGCCTGAAATGCAATACCGAAGTCCTCTCTGGCAATATCCTTGGGCTCTGTGGCAATATTGACCACTCCATCCTTTACAGAAACGTTAGCTTTGAACTGTACCGGCCTGGAAATCCCTTTTACGGTCATATTTCCGTCCAGCACAGTATTATAATCTCCGCCGGCAGACGGGGTAACGCCGGTAATTTCATACGAGGCGGTGGGAAATTTTTCCACCTCAAAGAAATCGCCGCTTTTCAGGTGGCTGTTCAGCTTTTCGAGGTCGGCAGCCCGGTCCTTCAGGTCTTCCGAAGTAAGAGAAGCCATATCTGCCACGAATTTCCCGCTTCCAAGCTTGCCGTCCTTAACGGTTACGTCGCCGCTTTCAAATTTAATGGTTCCGAAATGGCTGGTGCTTTCGGATTTAAAAACCTTGTAGCCTTTCCACTCAATCCTGCTGTTCAGCGTATCAACAACAAACGGATTCCCGTCTTTAGATGTCGCAGCCTCACTGCCTTCTCCTGCAACAACAGGTTTATCCTTGTTGCAGGCAGCCAGTGCAGTCATTGCAAAAAATCCGGAAATACCCCATGAAAGCAGCTTTCTTCTCATAATTTTTATGTTTTCAATACTCCCGCTAAGATATGAAAAAAACCGGTTCTTTCCTATAGGTACATTTCAGTACCTTTGCATCATGCTACTAGAGATAAACGATTTGTATTTTTCTTATTCAAAGGAAAAACCGCTGTTTGAAGGCCTGAACCTGAACTTTGAAAAAGACAGGATCATTGCGCTTGCCGGAGAAAGCGGCTGCGGGAAATCCACCTTGCTAAGCCTGATCTACGGATTGCTGGACTGGCAGAAAGGCGGGATCATTTTTGAAGGCCGGAAACTGATGGGTCCTAAAGGCAACCTGGTTCCCGGGGAACCCGATATGAAATTCGTAGCCCAGCATTTTGACCTGATGCCATATGCCACCGTTGCCGAAAATGTAGGGAAATTTATTTCGAACATCCATCTGACAAAGAAAAAGGAAACCGTTGCCGAGCTGCTGGAAGTTGTAGGGCTGGAAGACTTTGCCCATACCCTGCCGAAATATCTCAGCGGCGGGCAGCAGCAGCGGGTAGCCATTGCCAGGGCCCTTTCCGTTATGCCAAAACTGCTGGTACTGGATGAACCCTTCAGCAATCTTGATTTTTCCAGGAAAATAGGGCTCCGTGAAAAGCTGTTCCGATACGTAAAGCAGCACGATATTTCCCTGATCATCTCTACCCATGAACTGCAGGACATCATCCCGTGGCTCGATCAGATCGTTGTGCTTGAAAACGGAAAAACAGTACAGAACGGAAGTCCGGAAGACGTATTCAGGAACCCGGAAAGTCCTTATGTGGCAGAACTCTTCGGGGAAGTCAATATTTTCAGCAGAAAGGAAATGTCCGGGTACGGGCTGCAGAAATTCGCCTATTATCCCGGCGATATTAAAATTACAGGAAGCGGACACGAGGCGGAAGTCCTGGAAAGCCGTTTTGCGGGAAGCCATTACTGGAATAAGATCCGGATGGAGGATAAAGAGCTCATTGTATATTCAGACGGAAAAATCAAAGGGGCCGTAACACTTACCTTTTCCTGACCTTACATGCCTCCGTCACCGGATGTTTACGGAAATTTATTGTTGAATCATCAATAATACACCGGCATAAAATGCAATCAGGCTGATTAACCATTACTTAGCATGACTTTTTTCCTGCAAAAAGGCAAAATATCATCATAGGATTTAAAACTTTTTGTTACCTTTGTATCTCTACAGCATAAGGAAATTTTTGGTTAATACTCTTTCTGCCCCCTGAAAACGAAAATTAGTCGTATTCTAGACTGACAATTTAGTTTTTGAAAGATACCCTGGCCAATTCTTTCCTTTTTTCATGCCTTTATTTTATAAAGAACCGCTGCCCCCTGTGATCTCAGGAAGCATCCTGCCGATTAACGTAAACATGACCGTATATCATTTATTTACATCGGTTTATTTGATGAAATACTGAAGTTCACTATGCATGAAGATTTTACACAAATCTCTCCTGATCCTTAAAAAATGATCTTATTGCTACCTTTGACAGTAATGCTGGCAAAAGAGACCTCCAGCTTCCATTCCAGCCCATAAATCCGATTTCTGCTGTGGCCTCACATTAACTAGATATCTTCATCCAGCCTGGAATTTTCCTTGGTATCTTTCATCCTGAAATAAACAATCAGTGAAAAAGAAATACAGAGGGTAATATACCAGTAGAAATAATATTCCGTACCGGCCTGCTTGAACCAGAGCGCAAGGTATTCTGCAGTTCCCCCGAAGATGGCTACCGTAAGGGCATAAGGCAGACCTACTCCCAGTGCCCTCACTTCAGAAGGGAAAAGTTCCGCTTTCACCACAGCATTGATGGAGGTATAACCGCTGACGATGACCAGAGCAATCATGATCCACAGGAATGACATCCATACAGAAGTAGTATGGCTTAAAGCCGTAAGCAGCGGAACCGTACACAGGGTACCCAGGATTCCGAAGCCCAGTAAAAGCGGCCTTCTTCCGATCTTGTCGGAAAGTGCCCCGAATATAGGCTGCAGGCAGGCGAATAAAAAAAGGGAAACGAAAGAAACCAGGGTAGACTGTTCCTTGCTGAGATGTACCGTATTGACCAGAAATTTCTGCATATAAGTAGTGTACGTGTAAAAAGCCAGCGTTCCGCCCAAGGTAAGTCCGATCACCGTCAGCAGCGCCTGCGGATGCTTCAGAAGCTCTTTTACGGAGCCTTTTTTACTTTGTCCCATTTCTTTTTTGTTTTCGAAAGCTTCCGTTTCATGAAGGCTTGACCTCAGGTACAGGGCAATTACCGAAAGGATGGCTCCTATAACAAACGGAATCCTCCATCCCCATTCTTCCAGCTGGGTTTCCGTAAGAAGCAGCTTCTGCAGGATCAGCTGGATCCCCAATGCAATCAGCTGTCCGCCAATCAGGGTAACATACTGAAAGCTCGAATAGAATCCGCGGCGGTCTTCGGTAGCCATCTCACTGAGATAGGTAGCGGAAACCCCATATTCTCCGCCCACACTCAGCCCCTGCAGCAGCCGGGCCGCCAGTAAAAGGACCGGCGCCAGCACCCCGATCGTTTTATACGTTGGCGTCAGGGCGATCAGCAGCGAGCCGAAAGACATCAGCAATACCGATAGCGTCATGGCTCTTTTTCTCCCGATCTTATCGGCAATACTTCCGAACATCCAGCCGCCGACAGGCCTCATCAGGAACCCCACGGCAAAAATCCCTGCCGTATTCAGCAATTGTGCGGTCATATCGGAATCAGGGAAAAAGGCATGTGAAAAATAGATGGCAAAGGCAGCATAGGCGTACCAGTCATACCATTCCACGAGGTTTCCTACGGATCCGCCGATAATGGCTTTGATTCTTTCCCCTGTGGTAATGGATGGCGTGTGTTGTGTATTCATGAATAAATTTTGGACGCTAAAAGATACACTGTAATTTTTAAACTTTAAAAAAAATAAAAAGGCCGGAATATCCATTGAACTGATGAATAAACCGGCCTGTTTCCATACGGCAGCAAAGATGCTCCGGGATTATGCTTTTTTCACGAATTCCGATTTCAGGGCCATGGCACCGAACCCGTCGATCTTACAGTCGATGTTATGATCGCTGTCCGGTCTCAGCCGGATATTTTTCACCTTCGTACCGGCCTTCACCGGTTTCGGGGCTCCTTTTACAGGAAGGTCTTTCACTACCACTACGGAATCTCCGTCCTGAAGCTCGTTGCCGTTCGAATCTAAAATTTTTCCGGATGCGGAAGCTTCGGAAGCCGCTTCTTCAGGGTTCCACTCATAGAAACATTGGGAACACACCATTACATTATCGCTCGGATACGTAAATTCAGATTCACATTTGGGGCAAAGTACAGGATCACTCATATTTTTAATTTTTTGCAAAGGTAAGTGTTTTGAGTGATGAGTTAAAAAATTATAATTTATAAGTTTACTGCATGCGGAATAACTCATAACTGACAATTTATAACCCTGCCAATCTAAATTTTCTTATTTTTGCAGATTCAAAACAGCAGAACCCAATTTTATGGAATTGATACACAGAAACCTGGCCATCGGAATTCACGATGCTTTGCAGGAAACGTTTTTCGAGAAAAATAAGTATGCCGATAAAGTTATCGAAAGACTTCTGAAGGCAAACAGGAAATGGGGAAGCCAGGACAGAGCGGTAGTTTCAGAGATTTTTTACAACATCATCCGCTGGAAGAAACGCCTTGAATACTACATGGGCGAAGGGGTAAAACCGAATAATGTCTATAAACTGATCCTTGCCTACCTTCTCTGGAGCAAGACCAACTATAAAAAGTTCGAGGAATTCGACGGGATCAAAATTGCCGACATCCTGACCAAACTTAAAAAAGGAACCGTTCCTACCAAGGCCATCGAATATTCCATCCCGGACTGGCTGGCCGAAACCCTGGAAAAAGAACTGGGCCCGAAGTGGGAAAAGGAAATGCAGGCCCTGAACGAGCAGGCCCCTACCGTGTTACGGGCGAATACCCTGAGAACCACTACCAAAGAACTGATTTCCGACCTTTCAGATGAGAATATCGTATCCTATCCTGTCAGGAATTACCCGGATGCCGTACAGCTGGAGGAGAAAAAGAACGTTTTTCTCACTACCGCTTTTAAGGAAGGATTGTTTGAAGTCCAGGACGCGTCCTCCCAGAAAATTGCCTATTTCCTGGATGTAAAAGAAGGCCAGCGCGTGGTGGATGCCTGTGCCGGTGCCGGCGGAAAGACCCTTCACCTGGCCGCCCTGATGGGAAATAAAGGCCAGATCATCGCCCTGGATATCTTTGAATGGAAACTGGCAGAACTGAAGCGCCGTGCCAAGAGAGCCGGTGCCCACAACATCGAAACCCGGATGATTACCGATAATAAAGTGATCAAGAGACTGCATGAAAAGGCAGACCGCTTACTGATCGATGCTCCGTGTTCCGGGCTTGGCGTCCTGAAGAGAAATCCGGACAGCAAATGGAAGATCGACCAGGATTTCATTGACAGGATCAAAGGCGAACAGCAGCAGATTATCCAGGACTATTCCAAAATGCTGAAAAAAGGAGGAAAAATGGTGTATGCCACCTGCTCTATCCTTCCATCTGAAAATAACGGACAGGTTGCGGAGTTCCTGAAAAACAACCCGGATTTCAGACTGATAAAAGATGAAAAAGTAATGCCGAGCGAAGGCTATGACGGCTTCTACATGGCCCTGATCGAAAGAATGCCTTAGTTTTACTATAACTATAAGAACCAATAGAAAACTGTTCCGTTCCGGAGCAGTTTTTTTATGGATTGAAATCAAATATTACCTTTGCAGAAAACCACACTTATGATACAGCGGATTTTATTCAGCTTTTTTACTCTATCTCACTGCCTCGCCTTTTCCCAGAAAAACATCAGCGGAAGCTATAACAATGACCGGAAAATGTTCATTCAGAAGAAGCAGGACTTCTGGATCGGTGAATTTAAAAATGGGGTCGCCCGGATTTCCAAAGGCGGATATTACGGAATCATCAACGAATCCGGAAGAATTGTTCTTCCATTGATCTATGATGACATTTATATAGCCGATGAAGGATTGTTTGCCAAAGGGAAAACCGGCACTTTTGCCTTCAGCTTGGACGGAAGCGAAAACTGCAGTACCTTTTTCGGAGCTCACGCCACAAAAGACAGCTACCGTGAATACCCCGTTTATAAAGCCCTGAACTTCGATTATTACGGAAAGCCTTATTCGGAAGGGCTGTTCATGGCAAGACAAAACTATAATAACGAAACCAATAAGTACCAGCTTACCTATTTTGATTCATCCGGGAATATAAAAATCACCACTGACCGGTACGATAACGGACAGCCGTTCTTCAATGGCCTTGCCGCCGTTTCCCGGTTCAAATACTGGGGATTTATAGATAAAAACGGGAAAGAAGTGATTGCGCCTGCTTATGATTACCCGACCGTATTCAGGGAAGGCGTTGCCAATATTTCCAGGAATGGGAAATACGGGCTTATAGATACCCGGGAAAACATCATTATTCCCTTTGAATATGATCTCATCAGCCCTGCTTTCCAGGGAATGGTCTCGGTAAAAAAAAACAATGCATTCGGTTTATTTGATACAAAAGGAAAAATGATTTTTGATTTTGTATTTGATCATGCCACGATCTTTGAAAATGGGTATGCTTACGTAAAAAAAGACAATCAATGGTTTTCCGTAAATGCAAAAAGGGAAACTTCGGAATACCATCAGCTGTCTTACGAAGAAGGCTACAGATTTATGAATTATAACGGAAACAAAGTATATGAAGACAAGTCCGGTACTGTTATTTTCAAAAATACGTTTGAAGCCGGAAGTTTCGCCGAAGGCCTCTCCATTATTAAAAGCAACGGGAAATACGGTTTTATCGACAGGCTGGGCACGGTGATTATACCGCCAACCTATGACAGAGCCGAAAATTTCAAAGACGGATATGCAAGGGTTCAGACTTCCGGCAGCTCTTTTTACATCGATAAAAAAGGCAATACAGCTGATCCTGTAAAATCTTCAGCCTTCAGCGCCAATATAAAAGGAGTAACCGTCAGCAGGACAGCTGACGGGAAATATTCATTGTCGGACTGTATGACAAAGAAAATCATAGAACAGGATATGGATGATGTTTCCGTCTACGGAAATTTTATCCTGGTCTCTAAAAATAAAAAAAGAGGCATATTTGATTTTAAAGGAAACGTCCTGCTGAAAATAGTTTACGATGAACTCATCCCAAAGAAAAATAAAATAACCGCAAAATCCGGTAACCGCATTGATATTTTCGGCAGCAGCTGCAATATTGAGAAAACATTTACCCTGAGCAGCGGAGATTTCAGGATCTATGATGAAAAGAAATCCGATCATGCCGTGATTATAGAACAGGACGGTAAGACAGGTTTTATCAACAGTACCGGTAACAAAATGCTGTCCCCGAGATTTGACTCCGTTTCCTTCCTGGAAAAATCCGGCATATTCCTGGCAAAATATACTGCGGAAAACTACCTGGTAGACATCGTTAAGAATACCGCTACCCTTTTTACCTGGAAAGACTATTCAGAATTTTCAAAAGGTATCCTGAAAATCAGTAAAAACGGCAAAAACCAGGGTCTGGTCAATAGCGAAAACCAGGTGGTGTTACCTGCAGAATATGAAATTTTGCCCCTTCGGAACAATACAGCTGTTATCATCAGCAACAACCTGTACGGAATGATCGACGGGGAAGGAAAAATCATCCTCGAACCCAAATACCAGAAAATTTCCGTAAACGACGGTTCATATATGGACGGCGATGATGAGCTGATCCTGGTAAAGCTGAACAACAAAACAGGTTTTGCAGACAGGAAAGGAAATATGAAGATCAATTTCCAGTACGAAGACGGTATCCCGTTCAATAACAGGCTGGCCCCGGTAAAAATGGATGGGAAATGGGGATACATCGATAAATACAACCGGCTTGTCATCAAAAACAGCTATGATGAAGCCTGGCCGTTTATAGATTCTTATCAGGCAAGAGCAAAAACAGGGGATCAGTATATTATTATTGACCGTTCCGGAAATAAAATCAGGAATGCTGATCGTTGATCCCGAAAATCAATAAAAAACAGGTTTACAGCAGCTCATTTTCGTGAGCTGCTTTTTTATGGATTGAAATCAAATGCTACCTTTGCAGAAAACCATGCTTATGAGACAACGGATTTTATTCAGCTTTTTTATTTTCAGCTCTTACCTGGCCTTTGCACAGACTTATGAAGTGCAGTACATCAGCTCGTCCAACGGAAAAGCGGTGACCGGACAATCCCCTACCCTGGTCTGGGCCAGTGAAAAGGAAAACATCATCCTGAACAATAAAATCCGGGAGCAGAAAGCTGAGCTTCCTTTTGAAATCACGAAAATTGAAAAACCTTCAAATGCCGTTGTGTCCTACGCCTTCCTTAAGTCCGGAGAAATCATCTCTACTTCCGATGCGGAATCTGTAAGGAAACAGACTTTTGAACAGACCAATGAAACAAAGAAAATCCTTGGCTACACCTGTAAGAAAGCCATTACCAGAATCAATTCAAATACCATCGAAGTCTGGTATACCAATGAACTGAAAATTCAGGGCGGGCCTTCAGTCCTAGGACAGAACCTGGGCTTTGTACTGGAAATCGAGAGGAATAAAAATTCCGCTACGACGGCCGTTTCTGTGAAAAAAGTGAAGAAAACCGGCATCAATACGATTCTTAAAGGCAATATCACTTCAACAGACCCGTTAGGCTACAGGGACCTCCTCTGGAAAAGCAGGTTTACCACCCTGAAAATCTTCGATAAGGAAACCATCAACTTTTCAGACCAGTCAAAATCCGATGAGGCCGTAAAAAGATTTGCCAACGGCACCAT
>JAKOOI010000390.1 GCA_022701475.1 Weeksellaceae bacterium | reverse complement strand
TCCAAGTTCGATTCTTGGTGAGGCTACAGTACCAAGCAGGCCGATCGGTCTGCTTTTTTATTTGGTCTTATTTTCAGAGTTCCGGAGACTGCGGGAATATTTCCTTTCCAACTTTATCGGCATCCATTAAACTACGGATGGATCTGATGGATAGAGCGGGCCAGAGATAAAATCCGGGAAATAAATCCGCACATAAAAATCCTGAGGCAAAAGGTCTGCAGAAGATGAATTGCTGGAAACAGGCCGCCTCTATGGGCTCTTTCCTTCTAACGATCAGAAGCTATAAAGGATAGACTTCCACTGAGCATTTTCTAATGATTTTGATCTATTTTGAGAAGCTGCATCACAACAAGAATAAAACAAAAAAGAGAACCGTTTCTGATTCTCTTTTATCTTATTTACAGCTTTTCCCTAATGTATTTCGCCGTATGTGATTTTTTATCTTTCGCCAGCTCCTCAGGAGTTCCCGTAAAGACGACCTCACCACCATGTTTTCCGGCTTCCGGACCGATATCGACAATAAAATCCGCAGATTTGATGATGTCCGGCTGGTGCTCAATAACAATGACGGAGTGCCCGAGATCAATCAGCGCCTGAAGCGATTTCAGCAACTTCTGGATATCATGGAAATGCAGTCCGGTAGAAGGTTCATCGAAAATAAACAATGTCTTTTCCGTCGTAACTCCTTTCACCAGGAACGATGCCAGCTTTACCCGCTGGGCTTCGCCGCCGGAAAGGGTAGAAGAGCTTTGTCCGAGCTGAAGGTAACCTAAACCCACTTCCTGGAGCGGACGCAGCTTGGTAGCGATCTTATCTTCCTTGTTTTCACTGAAAAATTCCAGGGCATTGTCAACGGTCATATGCAGGATGTCTGAGATATTTTTCTCATCATATTTTACCTCCAGGATCTCGTTTTTGAAACGGGTTCCCTTACATACCTCACATTCCAGCTCGATATCCGCCATGAACTGCATGGAGACATTGATGACACCTTCTCCTTTACATTCATCGCATCTTCCGCCGTCTACGTTGAAAGAGAAATGCTTCGGCTTGTAGCCCATCATCTTGGCCACTTTCTGCTTCGCAAAAAGGTCCCGGATGTCATCATACGCCTTTAAATACGTTACCGGATTGGAACGGGACGATTTCCCGATTGGGTTCTGGTCAATCAGCTCGATGTTCTTGATCAGTTTTTTAGGGAAATCCACCGAATCATAATCGCCTTTTTTTCCACCCATTCCCAGCTGGATCTGGATATCATTGGTAAGGATTTCCTTCATCAGGGTGGATTTTCCGCTTCCGGAAATTCCCGAAATCACCACAAGGCTTTCCAGAGGGAGATCCACATCCACATTTTTCAGGTTATTCTGTCTTGCTCCTTTTATTCTGATAAATTCTTTAGCCTTCCTTCTTTTCTTGGGAACTTCAATTTCCAGCCGGCCGGTCAGGTATCTGGAGGTAAGGGTATCCGCATCCTTCAGTTCGTCATAATTGCCGGCAAATACCAGTTCGCCGCCGAGATAGCCTGCTTCAGGTCCGATATCGATAATATAGTCGGCAGCCCGCATGACATCTTCATCATGTTCCACTACGATTACCGTATTCCCAAGGTCCCGCAGGTTATAAAGTACTTCGATCAGGTTTTCCGTGTCGCGTGAATGGAGACCGATGGAAGGCTCGTCCAGAATGTAAATGGATCCTACCAGTGAACTTCCAAGGCTGGTGGCCAGGTTGATCCGCTGGCTTTCTCCGCCTGAAAGGGTGTTGGAAGTCCTGTTGAGGGTGAGGTAGCCTAATCCTACTTTGAGCAGGAACTCCAGTCTCGTGGTAATTTCATACAGCAGCCTCTTCGCCACTTCACGGTCATGTTCGGACAGCCTGAGATTCTGGATCATCGGGAAGAGCTCATCCAGCGGGAGCTCGATCATCGACTGGATGTTGTGGCCGCCTACCTTTACCCATGACGTTTCCTCCCTCAGCCTCAGGCCTTCACAGGTCGGGCAAAGGGTTTTCCCGCGGTACCGGGACAGCATGACCCGGTATTGGATCTTGTATAAGTTTTCTTCCAGCATTCTGAAGAAATTATCAATGGACGGAAACGTTTTTTTTCCGTCGCCCTTCCACAGGTATTTCTTCTGTTCTTTGGTAAGCTGATGATACGGTTTATGGATGGGGAAATCCTTAGCTTTCTTAATGAAATCCCTTTTCCATTCGCTCATGCTTTCCCCTTTCCAGGAGGCCACTGCATCTTCAAACACCGAAAGGGTCTTGTTGGGGATCACCAGGTCTTCATCAATACCGATCACCTTTCCGTAGCCTTCACAGGCCGGGCAGGCACCATAGGGATTGTTGAAGCTGAAGAAATGGACATTGGGTTCCAGGAACTCCATACCGTCCAGCTCAAATTTATTGGAGAATTCCTTTGTTTTCCCGGTTTCGGTATTTTTCAGCGAGCAGTATCCGCGGCCTTCGTAGAAAGCCATCTGAATGGAATCTGCAAGGCGCTGCAGGAAACTCTCATCTTCCTCATAGGAAAAGCGGTCGATCACAAGATTGATCTCCATCCCTTTTTCAGGAGTAAAACCAAAACTTTCCAGGTCTTCAATGCCTGCAACATTCCCGCTTACTTCAAGCCGTGTAAAACCGGCCAGCTTCAGGACATTCAGGGTTTCAGTGAAATTCTCCGCTTGATAATCGAGCGGTGCCGTCAGCAGGAAAGCGGCCTCTTTTCCGGAATCTTTGATGTAATCCACAACATCCGTTACCGAATCCTTTTTCACCTCTTCTCCTGAAACGGGGGAGAAGGTCCGTCCGATCCTGGCAAAGAGGAGTTTCATATAATCATAGATCTCCGTTGAGGTTCCCACCGTGGATCTCGGGTTGGAAGAAATCACTTTCTGCTGGATGGCAATGGAAGGGGCCAGCCCCTTGATGTCATCCACCTTCGGCTTTTCCAGTTTGCCTAAAAACTGGCGCGCGTAAGAACTCAGACTCTCTACATACCGCCGCTGTCCTTCCGCATAGATGGTATCGAAAGCCAGGGACGATTTACCGCTTCCGGATACCCCGGTAATAACGATCAGTTTATTTTTCGGGATGAGAACGTCAATGTGTTTCAGATTGTTAAGATGCGCATTCTTAACGAAAATCTGTTTTTTAATATCTATATCTGTTGTATAAGCCATAGTAAAATTAAGACTAACAAAATTACGGAATTTTGCCGGATTTATGATCATTTTATTCAATACTGATGCCATGGATAAGATTACCGGATGATGAAGAACATTATCGTATGCTGGAG
>JAKOOI010000389.1 GCA_022701475.1 Weeksellaceae bacterium | reverse complement strand
ACCTGAGAATGCCAATAAAAGAGAAAAGATTTTTTTCATAGGTACAAAAATAAAAAATCCACAGCATGCTGTGGACTATTTAGATCTGTTTTTATTAATCGATATCGGGTTTTTCCAGAGGTTCCTGTTCTGCTCTGAACGTTTCACCATATCCCACCTTGTGGAGTTTGCTATTCTTTAAGCTGTAGGTAAAATAAATAATAACCCCTAAAACAAGCCATCCCATGGAAAGGTATTTTGCTTCATGGCTAAGATTCCAGATCAGGTAAACATTGATGCAGATTCCAAGGGAAGCAATGACCGGTAATGCCGGCACCCTGAATGTTCTCGGCAGATTGGGTTCTTTTTTTCTCAGGATCCACACGGCCACACACACCATGGTGAATGCGAACAGGGTTCCGAAACTGGTCATATCGGCCAGTTTACTGATCGGGGTTAATGCAGCTATCGTAGCAATCACAATTCCCAGAAGCATTAAACTCTTTGCAGGCGTTTTTCTTATGGGGTGCACATCGCTGAACATTTTAGGAATCAGTCCGTCTTTGGACATTCCCAGGAAGATCCTGGACTGCCCCATGATCATCACCATCAGTACGGAGATCAATCCTACGGTGGCAGCAATGGTAATAATGTACCCTGCCCAGCCCTGGCCTGCAATTTCAAAAGCGTAAGCTACAGGCGCCTTAATGGCATCCGGATATTTACCCTGAGGATCAAAATCGCTGTAGTTCATCATTCCTGTAAGCACCAGGGAAACCAGGATGTATAGGAAAGTACATACCAGAAGCGATACGATGATCGCAAACGGAACGTCTTTTTTAGGATTGATGGCTTCACCGGCCTGGGTAGAAACCGCATCGAATCCGATATAGGCAAAAAATATGGCGGCCGCTCCGGAAACAATTCCCTGGAAACCGTAGGCTTCCTTCATCTTCTCACCTTCCATCACCATTCTCTGCGCCGGGATGAAAGGATCCCAGTTAGCGGTATTAATAAAGAATACCCCGGCAATAATCACGAATAATACGGCAGACACCTTCATAATCACGATCAGGTTATTTGCCTTAGCCGCTTCTTTCGTCCCTTTAATCAGGATCCCGATGACAAACAGAACGATCAGGAAAGCCGGTAAGTTCATGGAAAACCCTTCACCGGTATAACTTGCCGGATCTGAAGTAAGGTATTCCGGCAGGTGAATGCCGAACATCTTAAGCAGTTTATTGAAGTAGCCTGACCACGAGACGGCAACCGTCATAGAGCCCATAGCATATTCGAGGATCAACCCCCAGCCGATGATCCAGGCAAAGATTTCCCCTACGGTCCCATAAGCATAGGCATAAGCAGAACCTTCAACGGGAAGGATGGAAGCAAATTCAGAATAACAGAGGGCGGCAAAGATACAGGCGATCCCCGCAATGATGAAAGAAATGGCCAATGCAGGACCTGCATGGTAGTAAGCTCCGGTACCTGTCAGCACGAAGATCCCGCCTCCGATGATCGCACCGATACCGATAGCGGTAAGACTCCATTTACCGAGCACCCTTTTAAGCTGACTGCTTTTAACATCATTCTCAAAAGCACTCATCGGCTTTTTCGTCCAGATTTTTGACATATTTTATTATTTATTAAAGATTTACGAAAATATAAAAAATTTAGAAACCTTAACGTTTATTGACAAACTTTAAACATTTATTTTACAGACAAAGGATAAAATTCTGATTTTCATATTATTTAAATGATTATATATTCTCTCTTTTTTTATTTATTTTTGAACTCATGAATCTATACGATCTTTTCATAAAGCCTTATGAGGCCTATGATACCGTACAAATCCTTATGGAAGCCACTGCTACGGTATTCGGAATCCTGAGCGTTTATTTTTCAATAAAAAAAAACATCTGGGTCTATCCTACCGGCATTACCTCTACGCTGATCTACGTATACATCCTGTTTGATTTCGGTCTGCTGGGGGATTGTATGATCAACGTATACTATACCGTAATGAGCATCTATGGCTGGATCTTATGGTACCGGAGTTCCGGAGACCACATCCATGTACAGGTTTCGTGGGCTTCCCGGAAAGAATGGGCCCATGGGATTTTACTTTTTGCCTTAAGTATCATCTTAGTAACAGGAGTATATTATTACAAGCCTTATATAGACAACGGCTTTTCAATGCAAAGTACAAGTCTCGGACTTTATCACCTGGACTGGGGCAACTGGCTGGATGTGGTTACCACCTCTGTTTTCCTCGTCGGAATGTGGTTCATGGCGAAACGGCGCATTGAAAACTGGATCTTCTGGATCATCGGGGATTTCATCTGCATCCCTATGATGATTTATAAAGGCCTGGGCATCACTTCGGTTCAATATTTGGTATTTACAGTAATGGCCATCCTCGGATATGCCGCATGGAAAAAAAGTTTAAAGAAAAATTAAGAAAAAAGTATGAAAAATTTAATTAAAATAGCATTCAGCGTTATCACCCTTGCAGGACTGACTTCCTGTATGGCGTATTCGGACCCGTATGTACACGGCTACGGAAACCCTTCTTATGATAACGGATATTATTACGCTCCTCAGGGATATTACGGAAACGGAGGATACTGGGGCAACGACGGATATTATTACAGGGACAACGTTAATTATTATTATGACAACGGTACTCCATACTATTACCAGAATTACAATAATTCCAGACAGAAGGTATATGTGGAGAGAAGATCAGGCGGCAGCGGTACTATTACTTCCCAAAGGCCGGCCAACGGTTTCCGGTACAATACCAATGAAGCGCCTGTAAACACAGGCAATACCGTGAACAACGGCGGGTTCAGATCCGGGAACAGGCAGTCCGGCAGCCAGCGCCAGAATGGAGGGTTCAGG
>JAKOOI010000431.1 GCA_022701475.1 Weeksellaceae bacterium | reverse complement strand
CGTTGAGACCGCATCATAGCTCTCCTCTTCTCTTACTCTCTGAAATATCCTGTGGAAAAGGAGTTCTTCTCCATCCCGTCTTCCCTGCCAAATGTTATCCATGATTCTGATGGTTTTGTATATGCTTTGGAACTGAATCTTTCATTTGCTCCATTCCGGATACATATTCTGTTCTTACCTCTCTAATTTACAATTTCTTTTAACAGCTTCTGTGCTTTTTGTTATTTCAGTCGGTACAGTACACTCCATGACATTTTTCCGGGATTTCCGGTTTATCCATTTTGGAATGTACTGCTAGGACACCATTATATTTTACTGCCGTCAATATAAACCGAATCGGCTTTCAGGCTACCCTGCCGGTACAGAATATTCTGGAAATTATCCGTGCTAAAAGTAATAAAATCAGCTTTGGCACCTGCAGTCAGCCGCCCCCTGTCTTCCAGGCCCAGGGCAAATGCTGACCGAAAGGTAATCCCTGCCAGCACCTCAGCGGCCGTCAGTTTTTCAAAAGTGGCCAGGATGGCGGCCTGGGTAATCAGATTCCCCATGGGCGCAGATCCCGGGTTCCAGTCGCTGGCGATGGCCAGGATAGCGCCTGCATCCAGTAATTTGCGGGCCGGAGTAAATCTTTCCCCTAAGCCAAGACTTGCACCGGGCAAGGCTGTGGCTACGGTATCGGATTGTGCCAGGAATTCAATATCCTCATCAATGGTAGCTTCCAGATGATCTGCAGATGCGGCGCCTGTTTCTACGGCAATCCTTGAGCTTCCTGGTGTAAACTGGTCGGCATGGACCGTAATTTCAAAACCTAAATCTTTGGCTTTGATCAGGAATTCCCGGCTTTCTTCAGGTTGGAATGCTGATTTCTCAATAAAGATATCAACCCGTCGCGCCAATCCTTCTTCCTTTACTTTCGGTAAAATTTCAGTAAGGATGTAGCTGAGGTATTCAGCGTTGCTGCCCTCAAAATCCCTTGGTTTCAGATGGGCGGAAAGACAGGTTGGAACAAGGGTTGCCCTGGTCTGCTGCTGAGCCTGCCTGATGATGCGGAGCATTTTTATCTCATTTTCCGCATCCAGTCCGTACCCGCTTTTGATTTCGATGGTGGTAATTCCCAATAAAATCAGGAAATGTATCCTTTCCAGCAGGGTATTCAGCAGTTCTTCAGAAGAGGCACTCCGGGTATGCTGTACGGAACTCCAGATCCCGCCTCCGCTTTCGGCAATCTCCAGATAGGTTTTTCCGGCGTTGCGCATGGCAAAATCGTTGGCCCGGTTTCCGCCAAAGCAGATATGGGTATGGGAATCCACAAAAGCAGGAAGTGCTATCTGCACTCCCTCTACCGTTTCCGTTTCAGCATCAGGATATTCCGCCTTTAACGCTTCGAAATTCCCGGTTTTACAGATGGTGTTGTGGTCTGTAGCGATACCGCCATCAATGATGATTTCAAGCTGCTCGTCTGAAAGTTTCCCTCGTAACGGGAGATCGGCAAGGGTAATAACCTGCCTGAAGGGGCCTATAATTTTCATGTAGTGGTTTTAAATCTGAAATCAAATACCCGTAAGGCCTCTGCCGGAGCTATCAGGAATTTCCGTAAGCTTCTTCAGTCCTGCCTTTCCGAGAAAACAAGCCGCAGGCTTATGATGGCGGCAGGATATTTTATTTTTCTTCTTTCTCAAAAATACTTAAAATATTTCTGGTTCTCAAATCTTAATTTTTATTGTTCCGTAATCTGTCCCTTACCCTAAATTTCCTATCTTTACGGTAAATGAAATTGAATTAATGCCTGACTTTTTACATCCCGATAAAGACAATTTTTCCCGCGATGAACTGATGCAGGAAGAACAGATCCGTCCGCAGAGTTTTAAGGATTTTGCCGGACAGAGGAAAACTTTGGAAAATCTCGAAGTTTTTGTAACGGCCGCCAAGAAACGTGGCGGAGCGCTGGACCATGTGCTTTTGCACGGCCCTCCCGGCCTGGGTAAAACCACACTGGCCAATATTATAGCCAATGAGTTGGGGGTCGGCTGCAAGATTACCTCGGGCCCTGTGCTGGATAAACCCGGAAGCCTGGCAGGGTTGCTGACCAACCTGGAGGAAAACGACGTTCTCTTTATTGATGAAATCCACCGCTTGTCTCCGGTAGTGGAAGAGTACCTGTATTCTGCCATGGAAGATTATAAAATTGATATCATGCTGGAGACAGGCCCGAACGCCCGGAGCGTACAGATCGGCCTGAATCCTTTTACGCTTGTAGGAGCCACTACCCGGAGCGGGATGCTCACCAAGCCAATGCTGGCCAGGTTCGGAATCCAGAGCAGGCTTGAATATTACACCATCGAACTCTTATCCATGATCATCATCCGCAGCGCCAGAGTGCTGGGTGTGAAGATTTACGAAGATGCAGCGATTGAGATTGCCAGAAGAAGCCGCGGAACTCCCAGAATTGCCAATGCCCTGTTGAGAAGGGTACGGGATTTTGCCGAAATCAAAGGAAACGGCGAAATTGAAATCAACATTACCAAATATGCGCTGGATTCCCTGAATGTGGATGAGTATGGCCTTGATGAAATGGACAACAAGATTATGCGGGTCATGATTGAAAACTTCAAAGGGAAGCCGGTCGGTATTTCCGCTTTAGCAACCTCTATTGCAGAAAACCCGGAAACCCTGGAAGAAGTATATGAGCCTTTCCTGATCCAGGAAGGATTTATCATCAGGACCCCCAGAGGACGCGAAGTAACGGAAAAAGCCTATAAACACCTGAATATTGCCGTTCCCAGGAATCCCGGAGAACTTTTTTAGCCCGGTTAAATGTTAATTTGAGACCGGGATTTCTACCTGACTTCTGAAAAGCCGTTTTTGAAGATCTTTATGTAAATGAATTATGTACATTCCTGCCCTTTATAAAAGTAACGACTTTAACCTGATGAGAGACATTATCAGGGAAAATGCTTTCGCCCTGCTGATTTCTTCAGCCGGCAGGATCCGGGCCACCCATTCCATGATGATGCTCAATGAAGATGATCCGGAAAATGTGTATATTGAAACCCATATTTCGAAAGCCAACCCTCAGGCAAAAATATTGAAGGACAGAGATGAGGTATTATGTGATTTTCTGGGCGCCCATACCTATATTTCAAGCAGCTGGTATGACCATATGAATGTATCAACCTGGAATTACGAAGCCGTACAGGTTTACGGAAAAGTGATGCTGATGAGCCCTGATGAGTTATACGGACATCTGGAAAAACTGACCATGAAATATGAAAAAGCACAGCAGTGCCCTGTCCTGATTGAAAACATGGGAAAAAGTTTCGTAGAAAAAGAAATGAAGGGTGCCTTCGGCATCAAAATTATGCCGGACGATATTTTCATTCAGCAGAAACTTTCCCAGAACAGAAAGCAGGATGATTTCCTCAACATTATCTCCCATCTGGAAAATGGGGATGAAAATGCAGTGAAGATTGCAGCAAAAATGAAAACGGTTAAAAAATAAACAGTATAAAAACCTGATATTATATGAAATTATATCCAATACAATGCGGAAAGTTTAAACTGGACGGCGGCGCTATGTTCGGAGTCGTCCCGAAGAGTCTGTGGGAAAAAACCAATCCTGCAGACGAAAGAAACCTCATTGAACTGGGAACCCGCTCCCTCCTGGTAGAAGACGGGAAAAAACTGATCCTGATCGACTGCGGCCTTGGCAATAAGCAGGATGAAAAATTTTTCGGACATTACTCGCTATGGGGAGATGACACCTTAGATAAAAATCTGAAGAAATATGGATTTGTAAAGGAAGACATCACCGATGTTTTTCTTACACACCTCCACTTCGACCACTGCGGAGGAGCCATTGAATGGAATGATGACCGCACAGGCTACCGTCCTGCTTTTAAAAATGCGCAGTTCTGGACTAATGAAAACCACTGGCAATGGGCTACAGAACCGAACGCCCGGGAAAAGGCAAGCTTCCTGAAAGAAAACATCATTCCGATCAGGGAAAGCGGACAACTGAACTTCCTGCCTCTTCCCTCCAATGGAAACTACGGTTTCGCCCCGGACCTTAAAATGGATGTTATCTTTGTAGACGGCCATACGGAAAAGCAGATGCTTCCTGTTATCCAGTACCAGGAAAAAACCATTGTTTTTGCAGCAGACCTGATTCCTACTGCAGGACACATCAACCAGGTCTATGTCATGGGCTATGATACCCGTCCGCTTCTTACCATGGAAGAAAAAGGAAAATTCCTGAAACAGTGTGTAGACAATGAGTACCTGCTGTTTTTTGAACACGATGCCCACCATGAGCTTGCCAGTCTTAAAATGACTGAAAAAGGAGTACGGCTGGATGAGACCTTCAGCTTTAATGATGTTTTCGGATATTAATAATGAACTGCTGAAACATGGAAGAAATATATTCAGAAAGCCCGAAAGCAGAACCGGAACCGTTACCATCGCCCAAGATCATCGGTCTTACCGGCGGAATCGGTTCCGGAAAGACTACCGTAGCCCAATTTATAGAGGAATTCGGATTCCCGGTCTATTATTCAGATGAAAGGGCAAAGCTTATCGTTAATGAAAGCCGTGAGCTGCAGTTCAGGATCAAAGAATTGCTCGGAGAGGAAGCCTATGGCTCCGACGGCCTGTACAATCGTAAATTTGTATCTGAAAAGGTTTTTAATGACAAGGAACTGCTGCAACAGCTGAATGAAATCATTCACCCTGCCGTCCGTACCGATTTTGAGAACTGGGTAGCCCGGCAGACCAAATACCTGGTGTTTAAAGAGACCGCCCTGCTTTTTGAGCTGAAGCTGAACCGGCAGTGTTACAAGTCCCTGCTGGTTACTGCCGAAGATAATCTCAGGATCAAAAGGGTGATGGACCGCGATGGTAAGACCTATCGTGAAGTCCAGGCAGTCATGGAAAAACAGATGCCTGAAAAAGACAAGATCAAGATGGCAGACTGTATCATCTACAATAATACAAATCTGGATGATCTCAGAGAACATACCGAAAAGGTAATCTTCGATATCGATTAAAATACAAACCGCCGGAATCATCCGGCGGTTTTCTTTTAGCGGCCGGATGTATCAGGCCGGATCAGCCGTACCGCATTGGCAATCCTCTATTTTTTCTTTTGAATGAAGACAGTATAATCCGGTACTCGCCCGGCTGTAACAAAACAGGCCTCCCACAATGGGAGGCCTGTACCTTGATTAATAATAAATGTATAACGTTTGTTTATTCTTTAATGAATTTCTTCTGAACGGAAATATCATTCCCGTCCTGAATATCGATGACATAAACACCGTTGATCAGGTTTTGAACATTGATGCTGTTATTCAGAAGAACTCCTTCTGCCACCAGCTGTCCGGCAGCGTTATAGATCTTATAGCTTGCCTTTTTACTGATATTTTTCACATACAGAACAGATCTAACAGGATTCGGATAAATCATGATATCCGTCTGGTTCAGTGGATTCGGAACAATCGGTTTCGTAATCCTTACGGTATAATCCTCTACTTCTCCGTCAGCAAAATTGCTGCAGTTTACCGGTATGGCATCTTTGGCCATAGCCACTCTCATCACTACATATTTATAGTCTGTAAGACTTACAAATGCGTCTGCCGGCACTGCGAAAGTTCCGCTTACGGTATTATCAGAGCTTGGAGATGATACCAGAACCCTTTCATTGATATCGAAATAACCGTTTCTGTTGAAATCGATCCATACGGCCACTCCAGCCTTTCCGTTTCCTGAAAGTTTCTTTTCAATGGTGATCTGGTTATCGGAAGATCCCTGGATCATCTGAATAAACTTGGCAGGAACTCCGGTATAATCCGTATAGGTGGATGCTGCTGATGGATTTTCCATCTTCGGCTTACCATTCGGAGTAACCGTTACTTTCGAGATAAACTGTGTACTGGTCGTAGCGCTCATCTGACAGTATACTACGGTAGGCGTAGTAAAGAGATAAGGCAACGTATATGTTCCCGGTGTACCGTTACATACATTTACTACCTGCATTTCATACTGCGTGGTTTCCAGCAGGCCTGTAAGGGTAACCGTATTGGTGGAAACGGCAACCGATGTCCAGCTCGGAATGCCTACTTTCCTGTATCTCAGGATATAGGTGGCTCCCGGGAACGGTGCCCAGGTTACTACAGCCGTTGTAGGGGTAAGATTAGTAATGGTCAATCCCGGAGGCGGTAACTGGCATGTCCTTTCAGTTGTAAATACCTTAGGGTTTGACCAAGGATTTACCGTTGTCTCTCCATTACAGATATTGGCAACCTGTACCTCATAGGTGGTATACGGAAGCAGGCCTGTAAGCGTAGTGGTATTGAAAGGAGCAGCCGTTACATTTACGGTTACCCAACCGGTAGCTCCGCTGCCTACGATTCTATAGCGTACCTGATAAGTAGCGCTTGCAGCTACCGGCGCCCAGTTTACTACTGCCGTAGTCGTGGTTACCGTACCTATGGTGACATTCGGAGGCGTAGGATCGCATCTTGTGGTAAACGTCTGGATAGGTGTAAAGGTTCCCGGTGTTGTTCCGCAGCTTGAAGCAATCTGCACATCGTAGGTAGTTGCAGGCGTCAATCCTGAAAGGCTAAGCGGCGGATTTCCTGATAACGTCGAAGCGATAACTTCGGTCCACGGTCCTGTTCCGGTTACCCTGTATCTTACAATAAACGTAAGGCTTCCGGATGGTACCGTCCAGGTAACATTGGCAGAAGTATGGGTAATGGTATTGAATGTAATATTAGCAGGCGGGGTTACAGAGCAGGGTCTGAGTTTTACGGTGTAATCTTCCACCTCCCCGTTTACGGCATTCTGGCACATTACCGGTGCACTGGAACGCTTCAGTACCACTCTCATGGTTGTCGTAAGAGGACCATTGTATGCGGTTGAAGGCACATTGAATAAAGCCGATACGGTAGAAGTGGTACTGGCAGCGGAAGTCATAATCTGTTCAATAGCTTCAAAGACTCCATTCCTGTTGAAATCGATCCAGGCATATACGGCATCACTCTGAGATCCTGCGGCCCAGCCTTTGGTTACAGAGATCTTGTTTCCTATAGACCCGATTTCCAGATTTACCAGGGTAGCAGGAGCAGTATAACTGATATAGTTGGTCTGAACCGAAGTATTGCTCATCGGAGGAATACCAGGGTTTACGGAAGTCATGGTTACATTGGAAATGAAATCATTGGTTCCGGTACCGGTCATATTACAATACGTGATTGGCGTTGTAGTAAACGGTGTGGAAGCAGACCAAGGGCCCTGTACCCCACCACAGATCGTTGCAACCTGTACCTCATAAGCGGTCTGTTCCGTAAGACCGGGAATGTTATAGCTGTTCCCATTGATAGGTAAAGGCGAAACATTCCATGTTCCTACCGGGTTGGTCGTTCTCCATCTTACCAGATAGGTAGCTCCTGTAGCGGAAATCCATGATACGGTAGCTGTGGTAGCTGCTATATTGGTCATCACGATGCCGGTAGGAGCTGCCGTTGTACACGGCTGGATATCCACGAATTTCACGCGGTAGTCCTCCACTTCTCCATCGCTGGTAAGCGGTGAGCAGGCATTAGCAGGAGTCAGGAAGTATACAATAACCCGCATTTTCACAGGGTTGGTTCCTGAATACGCCCATGCCGGAACTGCAAATGTAGCGGTAACCGGTGTAGTTGATGAATATCCTAAATTCATGATCCTTTCACCCCCGCCTGTACCGATCGGATTGTTATCAAATATACCGTCACCGTTCAGGTCAATCCATGCGTAAGTAGAGTAAGTACCTGAAAGAATGGTTCTTCCTACAGAAAGTATGTTTCCGGTAGAATTTCTGGCTAAGGTAATGATCTTGTTAGGATCAGTGGAATAGTCAGTATAGGTAGTGGCCCCTGAATTATTGGACATGGCCGGGGTATTGGTTCCCGTAACCGTAATGTTATTAATGTATCCGTTGGTAACAGTGGATGTTACCGGAGTACAATAGGTAGCTGTCGGTGTAGTAAAGTTCACAGAACCTGACCATGCTCCTGTAACACCGCCGCACATGGTGGCTACCTGAACCTCATAGGTTGTAGCAGCATTCAGGTTGATGATGGTATACGGGTTGGTAGCCGGATTGATTACCGTCCAGATACCTGCTCCTGTTCTGTACCGTAGCTGATAGGTAGCTCCTGTAGCAGAGATCCATGATACCTGCGCTGTAGAAGCAGTTAAGTTGGCAACAGTAACGGATGTAGGCGGCGCCGTAGTACATGGAGCCAGATCGATGATTTTAACGGCATAATCCTCAATTTCTCCATTCGCTACAGTGGCACAAGGGTCAGTAATAGTGGATGTAGAGAAAATCACCCTCATTCTCAGCGTTAACGGACCGTTGTAAGATGTTGCAGGTACCGTGAAAGTTGAGGTGATCGGAGTAGTGGTATTCGCTGTTGTGCTGATTACCCTTTCTCCGGTTTCGAAGATACCGTTTCTGTTGAAATCAATCCAGGCCCCCACAGCCAGTGAAGACGTAGTGGTGGTTAACCAGGATTTGGAAACGGAAATACTGTTGGTCGTGGTATTCCTCACCAAAGTGATCAGCTTCGAAGGATCAGGGGAATAGTTGGTATAGGTATTCGCTCCTGAATTGTTGCTCATTACATAGGAACTCGCAGGAGTTACGGTGACATTGGAAATATATCCGTTCGTATTGTTATTCGAAGTAATGGTACAATACGTTACTGCCGGCGTAGTAAACAGGAAAGGAGCGGTATATGTTCCTGTAGTTCCCGAACATACATATGCAACCTGTACTTCATAAGGTGTCTGTTCCGTTAAGTTATTGATGGTATAGGCACTGGTTGTTAATGGTACGGTAGTCCATGCCGTTGTTCCCTGCTGCCTGTACTGTAATACATAGGTAGCTCCTACGGCAGGATCCCACATCACATAAGCGGAAGTAGCCGTAATATTTGTTACGGAAAGGTTCAGCGGTGCATTGCTGGTGCAGGCAATCGGCTGAATAAGTTTCACTGCATAATCCTCTACTTCCCCGTCATTGAAGCTCTGGCACATTACCGGAGCACTCAGATACCTCATCGCTACTCTCATTCTTGTTGTAGCAGGGCCGTTATAGGCATTTGCCGGAACATCGAACGTTGTAGAAACTGGCGTATTGGTATTTGAAGGAGTGTTCATGATCTGCTCATTGGTTTCAAATACCCCGTTTCTGTTGAAGTCGATCCATACACCCACTGCTTCACTCCATTGGGTTCCCGGGAAGAATTTGGTTACAGAGATATTGTTCCCTGTCGAGCCTATCACCAGGTTTACCAGTGCGCTTGGCGTATTGGAATAATCAGTATATGTAGAGCCTGCGGAATTATTGCTCATTACCGGAGCACCCACAGGGGTTACGGTAACATTGGAAATATATTCGGAAGCAAAATTATTCGAAGTCATGGTACAGTAGGTAAGTCCTAATGTAGTAAACGTTACCGGAGCTGAAAAAGGCCCCTGTACGCCATTACAAACGGTTGATACCTGCACCTGGTACTGGATACCGTCTGTCAATCCGGTAAGGTTAACCGAGTTTCCTGCAGAAGTAACGGTAATCCATGTTGGGCTTCCTACCGGACGGTACTGCACAACATAGGTTGAGTTCGCAGTGGCAGTCCATGAAACGGTTGCTGTAGTCTGGGTAATGGCAGAAACCGTAATATTGGTAGGTGCCGCTCCTGTACAGTTTAACAGGGAAGATACGGTAACACTTCCGATGGCATAAAATACATTCCCTACTGCACTTACCCGGATTTTCACAGTCCCTCCTACCGTAAGACCGGCAAGTGTAAACGATTCGTTTCCGTCGTTCGGTGTAGAGGCGGTCGCCACTGTCCAGGTTACTCCGTTATCCGTGGTATAATCAATTTTCACATTGGCCACATTATAAGGGCTTGCTGTAGTATTGGCTACATCCCAGGTAATGGTGGTAGGACCGTTATTATAGGCTGCTGCAGTTGTTACCTTGAAAGGACCGTCATTGCCTACGATAATCTGCTGGTTGGCAAACTGGGTCTGCTGCTGGGTAGCTACCGGATTATTATCCCGTACCGTTACTCTGAAGTTGGTGGTTCTGGCAACGGTTGAAACAGATTCCCAGCCGTTGTTGGAATTATTCAGGACGCCGGCAAGTACGGAAGATAATTTAGGAAAATACCGGATCGGGCTGACAGTCGGGTTAAAAGACCGGAATGAAGCACCGCTGGTTGTAGTTCCCAGATTATTCTTATTGATGG
>JAKOOI010000331.1 GCA_022701475.1 Weeksellaceae bacterium | reverse complement strand
CCCTGTCTCGGTAAAGTTTCGTCAGATAACGGCGTTTCATCTTCTTCAGCAGCTCATCGCTCCCCGACTGCAATGGAATGTGAAAATGAGGAACAAAACTTTTGCTCCGGGAAACCAGCTCAATGCTTTCATCTTTCAGCAGGTTCGGTTCGATGGATGAAATACGGATCCTTTCGATGCCTTCCACCTGGTCAAGCTCCGAAATCAGGTCCAGAAAAGTATGCTCATGCCTTTTGTTGCCGAATTCCCCTTTTCCGTAATCACCGATGTTTACGCCGGTAAGAACAATTTCCTTAATATCTCTGGCTGCAATTTCCGTTGCATTTTTCAGGACATTTTCAATGGTATCGGAGCGGGAAATCCCCCTGGCCAGAGGAATTGTACAGTAGGTACATTTATAGTCGCACCCATCCTGTACTTTCAGGAAGGCACGGGTACGGTCACCGATGGAATAACTTCCGATGAAGAAATCGGTTTCCTCAATTTCACAGGAATGCACCACCCCTTCGCTTCCCGATTTTTCCAGGTCGTCAAGATAGCTCAGGATATTGAATTTTTCCTTGGCGCCTAAAACCAGGTCAACCCCCGTGATGCGGGAAATTTCCTCGGGTTTCAGCTGGGCATAGCAGCCTACGATTACCACCAGGCCTTCCGGATTGGCTTTCATTGCTCTTTTCACATGCAGTTTGCATTCCCGGTCTGCATTTTCCGTAACCGAACAGGTATTGATGACATAGACATCTGCCTTTTCATCAAAGTTTACCTTGCCGTATCCGGCATCCGTCAGTTGACGGGCAATAGTGGAAGTTTCCGCAAAATTTAATTTGCAGCCAAGGGTATGAAATGCAGCAGTTCTGTGAAAGTGAGACATTTATTGATTCTGAATTTTGTGGGTGCAAAGATAGTGATTTAATCTGATTTTCAAATCGATTCAGTCTATGGCTTATATGCGTTGCTTATTTCAGGACTGTCCTGATTATAAACCGGAGATGAGCCGGAAGTTCTGTAAAATATCCGTAAACTCTGCATCCCGGTTCCGCCGTGGCTTTTCATCGTCTTCCGTCGAGGTAAGTCTATTGTGAGAGCATATTTTCGGCCATATGCTTCACAATATCGGCTATCGAATTGCTCCTCCATTATACTGCCGGATCAGCTGTTCACAAGACCGGTTTCCCCGACATCTGATAACACCCGAAATGCTTTACAAATAAATTGTTCATATCATTTAATTTTTCTTTGTCTGGTAGACTGTAATTCCCAGTTCCTCTATGGGAATGGTATTTCCTCTATATACGATATAACGGTCATTTACCAGCAGATCTTTTCCATAGGACCGGGTTTCTCCGGTGTAGGTATTTTCTGATATAACATCCTTGCGGATCAAATAAGAGATTCCATTCTTATTATATCCCCGGTTGCCGTAAGTACTGCCTGTATAGATGGTGCTTTTTCCGTCTGTCAGGTAATCCGTATCCTTGATCTTATATAAAGCTTTACAGTCAAGCCCTTCCGACAGCACAGGATTTCCCCTGAAATACAGTTCTCCTTTGTATACGAAATAATCAAAATTCAATATTTTCAGCTGATTGAAATCAAGCTTTTCATACGATGCTGACGAACTGTTGAGAATCATGACCTGTCTGAGTTTTGCAGGTTTTCCGTCTGCAGGAAGCAGGTAGGGTGTGCCGTTTGCCAGTACCATCCGGCTGTCCACCCTGTTTTGGCTGATATCGGCATTTGTCACTGTTGCTTCATTCGCTACATAGATTTTTGTGGAATCCCATACGGAATGGAAGCAATGCAGGCCCGAAATAATCCGCTGTATCTTCTTTCCTGAAGTGAAAAAAGAATCTGCATAATAGGAAGTGTTTACCGGTTGAGGATGATACAAAGAATGATCTCTTTCATAAAAATTTTTACCGTCTGTAATAACGGATCTGCTGCCGTCCCAGCTCAGATCGGTTTCCATGATCCGGCCCGGATCGAGCTGCAGTGTTTTCCCGGGAATTTCTCCCGAAAAAACGCGGCTACCGAAAACAAGATAATATCCGGATTCCCGCAACGGTTCCTTGCTTCTTTTGGCCGCTATTTTCCGGAACCTGAAAGTTCCGGTAGCATCCTGCTTCTCAAAATAATATAAAGCTGTGTTGCTGTAAAAAAAATAAAAAGCGAATCTTCTGTAGTTCTTTACATTGATAGGATCGGAAACTTTCTGTAAACTGCCTGAATAGAAATTATCAAAGAAAAAAAGTTCGTTTTCCGCATTCCTGTAAAAATTTTCATCCTGTTTCGTATATTTTGCCGGATCGACGGTTTCATCTTTTTTCAGGATCAGAAATTCAGATCCTTCAAGATTAAGAATCATCCCTTTGGGACTGATCAGTGTATCTTTATGATATTCCCTGTCAGTAACCGCAGGAAGCGACTTACTCAGAAAGCACCGGTCATTCAGAAAGACCAGCGAGACCTTATTATAATCGATATCCGGAATTTTTTTGTAAGTGAAACCATCCCAATTTACGCCTCCTGTCTCAGTGTATACGCCAATAGTTTTGTTTTGCGGATCGAATTCATAAGGTCCGACAATATATTTTTTTTGTGAAAACAGCCATAGGGACAATAGAAGACACATAAAAGTTCCGGATAATTTCATTATGCTGTAAAAATAAAAATAAATGGCATTCATACCCTGTTTTAGAAAAAACGAAAACCGCCATTACAGCGGCGGTTTTCTGTGAGCTTCATCAGTCCCTGTTTTTCACCAGGACCCATCCGGTATATTTAATCGGGGTATTTTTCTTATCATTTTCATTCCAGGTTACGGAATACCAGTAAGTACCGGTAGGCGCTTTATTTCCGGCAATGGTACCGTTCCATTTATATCCGTTAAACTTGCTGGCTTCGAATATCTTGTTGCCATAGCGGTCGAAAATAGTAAAAATCAGGTTCTGTTTGCTTCCCAGCGCAGAATAATCGATGATGTCATTAACCCCATCCCCGTTCGGAGTAATCACATTGATGAGGTTCGGGACAACAACGGTTACGGTAACCGGTTCACAATCATAAGCATCCTTTACAAAAACCGGGTTGTCTCCTCTCGGTACATTTGAAAAAACATGGGAATCCTGCCAGCTGATCCCGTCTTTTGAATACTGATATGGCGGTGTACCGCCGATGACATTTACCGTCAGGGTATTGTTGGCAATATCAACACCGGAAATAACCGGCTGTTCGGCAGCATACACTTTTACCGTCTGATAAGCGGTACATGCGCCGGTCTTCAGTTTCACCCAATAAGTGCCTACTCCTACATTGCTGATGCTTTGGGCAGTGGCTCCGGTACTCCATTCGTAAGCGGTAAACCCGGGTCCGGCATCCAGCGTGGTATGGTCTTCCATACAGATTATTTTATCCTGTAAAATAGCAGAGTATACCGGCGGGATGACAAAAAGGTTGACTTTAGCAATGGCGTAACAGCCATTGGCATTGGTAACGCGGATAAAAACCACACCGCTTGATGCCGTATAATTCGTGAAGCCGGAAATCAGGTTGGTTCCGTTCTGGGCATCTGTAAGCGAAGGATAATAGGTTTTCACACCGGTCTGCACAGTTACCGGCGCGGTACTCAGATCAAAAACCGCAGTAGAAGGGCTTCCTTCTATAAAGCAGGATCTCAGTGTGGCCTCCGTTACGACCACAACCGGATGAAATTTCAGGGTAATGACAGCAGTTGCGGTACACCCGAACTGCGAAGTGATTTTAACGTATACAGTACCTTCAGCAGATACAAAATTTGCAGGATCTGTTATATGGTTAACACCTCCGTTCAGGTCTGAGAGGCTCTGGTAATATACTTTCGTGGCATTTGTGCCTGTATAGACAGCGGCTGTGGTAAGATCAAATACGGCTGTTCCCGCATTGTTATTGTTGCAGCTGAACAGGGTAACATTATTCCCGGTAATATTTCCCTGCTTGAATTTAAAAGTTCCCACCTGCCGGCAGGAGTTCAGCGGATTCGCAGGGTTGGCAGGATCCTGGTAATGGATGCTGTAATAATAAGTAGCCGTAGTGCTTACATTCTGAGGAGCCAGAATAGGGCCGGCTCCCGAAAGCGCATTGTTCTGGGAAGTATGGTAACTGATCTGGAAATTGCTGTTCCCGTTCAGGATTCCTGCCGAAAGGGTGCTGAAATCGAAAACAGCAGGATTCTGGCAGATGATGATTTCCCTGGGATCAGCAGGATTGGCAGCCGGTATGCCCGGTGCCGTGAAAGGCTGGGTCTGTATGGCAGGATTGGTAAACGGAGAGGCCAGTGTGGCGGTCCCGCCCCAAGTCAGGGAAAAAGGAGCCGTTACCGGATTAAATACATCTACCCAGTTATCGATGTACAAATAATAAGTTTGTCCCGGAAGGACATCCAGGTAACGGCAATAAGGTGTAAGCGATCCGCCTGCGGCACTGGTAATGGTGCTGGTCATATTCAGTCCGGTAGAAGCTCCCACCCCGAGAACGGTAGCCGCATTACACCGTACAGGTGCTCCTAAGCTTCCGCAGGAAGTGTTCGGACCGTAGATGGCCCAGTCGTAATCTGCATTGGGATCCGAAGGGACCAGATCAAACGTAAGGGTTCCGCCGGTAGCGATTGTAATTTTATACCAGATGGAATTATGCTCTCCCGTACTGAGGCATCCGCCGAGGTTTTCATTAACAGCTCCTATTCCCGAAGGAGAATAGGTGATATTGGAATTTCC
>JAKOOI010000322.1 GCA_022701475.1 Weeksellaceae bacterium | reverse complement strand
GTACCCGCGGCAGCGCTTCAGGGAAGTTTAAAGGACAGGATGTGCAGGCAGAGCTGACCCTAAGCTTACGGGATGCCGCCGTAACCCATCCGCAGACCTTTGAAATCAATGGCAAAAAGGTACGGATTACCATTCCTGCAGGGGTTTACGACGGACAGCAGATCAAGCTGAAAGGCCACGGAAACCCTGGGCATAACGGCGGACCGGAAGGAGACCTCTATATTACCTTCACCATCGCGCCGGATCCCGACTTTGAAAGAAGCGGTGATGACCTGAAAACGAAGATCAGCATCGATCTGTACACCGCAGTGCTTGGAGGAGATGTAAAAGTATCCACCCTGGACGGAAGTGTCAGCCTGAAGGTAAAACCGGGAACCCAGAACGGAACCACCGTAAGGCTGAAAGGAAAAGGTTTCCCGGTATACAAGAAAGAAGGACAGTATGGAGACCTGTTTATAACCTACGACGTGAAATTGCCGGAAAACCTTACCGAAAAGCAGAGAGACCTTTTTGAACAACTTAAAAATTCCTAAGCTATGAATGAAAGAATATCGCGGGAAGAACTCGTAAAAATATACAACATCGAAATCACCTTTTTTGACGAACTGGTGGATTCGGGGCTGCTTAACATCCGGACGGAGAATGAAATCCGTTATCTGATGTATGAAGACCTGCCGTCCTTTGAAAGGTTTGCCAACTTGCATTATGACCTGGATATCAATATTCCCGGTCTTGAAGTCATTCATGCCATGCTGCAGAGAATGGAGGAGCTGAAGCAGAGGAATCGCGAACTGATCAACAGGCTGTCTGCCATCGGCAATACCTATGATGAGGAATAATAACCGGTTTACTATTCAGGATTAAAACTCAGGATTTAAAAATCCGGTTTCTTTCTTCCGGCTTTTAATCCATTCCCTGATTCATGCTCATATTGCTTTAAGATATACCGGACTTTTGCATGCATCAATGTACAATAGGAGAGGAATCTGTAGGGCTTTCCGGATTTTTCTGTTAGCTTTGCATTATAATGAATACGATGAACGGAGAAAAAACCATAATTTTACAGCCCGACAGGCAGGATTTTGAGGAAATCTATTTCAGCGGGGATCAGGGAAACCTGTTTTTCTCACCGACGACGAAAGGAAAGACCATCACGACCCTAGTCATAGGTGCCATCCTGCTGATTGTTTTTATTTTCAGGAATGATTTTTCCGGGGAAAAAGCCGGAATCCTGTATTTTGTGAGCTTCCTGTTCCTGCTTTGCGTCATTTTCCTTTCGGTGAGCATTAATAAAGTATCCCGCTGGAGAAGACAGGTGAGGAGTTATCTCAGCAAACTGGAACGGTGCCGGCTTTACGAAATCAGGTTTACCGATACGGAATTCAGGGTCATAATCGATGATCAGGAAGAAAGCAGCGAATGGAAAGATTTCGGAAATGTTGAGGCTAACGAACAGTACATCGCCCTGGAAGGGAAGTACAGCTATATGTTCCCTAAGAAATCCATGAGCGGAAAAGATTACCAGTTGCTGAAGACCGTATTGAAGGAACATATTACCGCCTGATTTTCCGGTTTTATTTTACTCTATACAGTAATACATTAATTACCCATCAGTACATTTTACATCATACAACAGTACGTTATACATCAATACATTATACAGTCAACTCCAATAAAAAACTCAGGGCACAATGGTACCCTGAGTTTATATTTTGCAGCTGTCAATACATTAATCCAGCCAGCCCATTTCTCTCATCCAGTCGTCATTATAGACTTTCCCTATATAACGGGAGCCATGGTCGTGAAGAAGGACCACGATCACATCGTCTTTGGTAAACTGGTCTTTCATCTGAACCATGGAGGCAATAGCGCTTCCAGCAGAGTATCCGCAGAAAATTCCTTCTTCCTTGGCCAGTTTCCGTGCGTAAATCGCTCCGTCTTTATCGGTTACTTTTTCAAAGTGGTCGATCACGGACATATCATAGTTTTCAGGAAGGATGTCTTCACCGATTCCTTCGGTAACATAGGTATACGCATTTCCAAGGTTTACCTCTCCGGTCTCATGGATTTCCTTCAGGATAGAACCGTAGGTATCTACCCCGATGATCCTGATATCAGGATTTTTTTCTTTGAAGAACGTTCCGCAGCCGGTAATAGTGCCTCCTGTCCCTGCTCCCACCACAAAGTGGGTCAGTTTTCCCTCTGTCTGTTCCCAGATTTCCGGCGCGGTGGACTCGTAATGCGCGGCACGGTTGGATAAATTGTCATACTGGTTTACATACCATCCGTTCTCGGTTTCCTTTGCCAGTCTTTTGGAAACGGAATAATAGGACCGCGGATCCGTAGGCTTTACGTCGGTAGGGCAAACGATCACTTCGGCTCCTACAGCACGCAGGATGTCACACTTTTCCTTGGATTGCTTGGAATTGGTAACAAAAATACATTTGTAGCCTTTGATGATGGCAGCAAGGGCCAGTCCCATCCCGGTGTTTCCGGAAGTTCCTTCGATGATGGTGCCTCCGGGCTTCAGCCTTCCGTCTTTTTCTGCATCTTCAATCATTTTCACGGCCATCCGGTCTTTTACGGAGTGTCCCGGATTGAATGTTTCCACTTTTGCCAGGACCAGCGCCGGAAAATCTTCTCCCAAAACCTTGTTGAGCTTCACCAGCGGTGTATTTCCTATGGTTTCAAGTATGTTGTTTGCGTATTTCATAAATGTTGTTTAGACGGTACAAAGATACGGCTTTCAGAATAATTAAAACTTAAGGCAGCTATCAGAATTATAATTGAGAGAAATTGAAATAAAGAATAGGGGTCGATCCGATGCAGATGCAGTGCTCTTAAAAGTTTTCAGGAATGATACTTCAGTCTTCAATGTTCAGAATGTAGTATATTTAGATATTTAAACCGAACAACTCAGAATGAATGAACAATGGGTTAAACCTATGAAGGACCAATATGATTTTTTCATATCTTAACAAAAGAACATAATAATACATGAATTTTTAAAAAATGAATAATATCACCATTCTTTTTTTGTCCCTGATATTTTGTTCCTGTAACGGACAGAAAACCCGGCAGTCCTACAAAGTCAAGACATTTGATATTGAAAGATTTGAAAGAGATGTAAATCTGAGAGAAAGCAAAACTGCTGACACACGATCTAAAGATTACCGGTGGAAAGAGATTACCTATGAAAATCAGGGTAATATCATTACACTTGGTCAGCAGGGTGATGGGAATTACAGAGAGGAAATAAAGAAGAAGAAGAGTGTATACAGAAAACGGTCTGTTTATTACGAAGATACCCATACCTTAGCCTATGAAGGAACTTATTTTCAGGACGTCCCGGTGGGCATTGAAAAGAATTATTCTAAAAAGGGCATCCTTGTCAATGAAAAAGATCATGACAAAATATCCCGCGGCATAGGGATTTTAACAGTTAAGGAAATGATTGAAATGATGAAGAAGGAATTCAGTATTGATATTACAAAGGAAGACGAACTTGAATTCTTAGGTTACTTTGAAAAAGAAGGGAAGTATATATATCAGATTATTTGTAAGTCACATCCGGAAAGGAAAGAATATGCATCTTACAATTACTTATTTGATGCTCAGACAGGTGAATTTTTAGGCAAGGATATTTTTTCTTTTGAAGAATGAGCTAAACCAATATTCAGATTTATTGTAACGGTTGCAGATCATTCCATAATTACCAAAGCCTGCAACTGTATCCTGATCCTTTTTCTTCCGGATTTCTTTCTGCCAAGACCGTGCGAGGCGGCAGATGTAAAGACTATCGGATCCGGACACAAATCAGCTGGCATAATAGAAGGGATCGGTATGAAGTGAACAGATTAATTACCCTGATCCGGAGCTGATCCGGAAATTTCTACAGGCCGGATGGCAGCTTGCCGTTTACCGGTGATTACCGGAATTCGGCATCAGCTGTACTTGATCGCCTTGACTGGGGAGATCTTACTGATCAGATAGCTCGGAACAATCAGTGCCAGTCCGGAAACAAATAAGATTCCGGCGGAAATCGAAATGATCATCAGCGGATTGAGGTCTACCGGAACCGTGCTGACATAATAGTTTTCAGGATTCAGCTTGATGATCCCGAAGAACTTCTGGAGCAGGATGAGGCCAAGGCCGATGGCATTTCCGTACAGTAGTCCCGGAACCATGATAATCAGGGTATAGTTGATGAAAGTTGCCCGGATCTGTCCGTTGGTGGCTCCCAGTGTCTTCAGCAGCCCGATGGAATTGGTACGCTCGATGATCAGGATCAGGAGCACCATGATGATATTGATGACCACAACGATCAGCATGATGATGATAATCAGGGCAATATTGGTGTCGAAAATACTGATCCAGTCGGTGATCTGGGGGAACTTATCGGTGGCCTTTTCTGCATAATTTTTATAACCGATCAGTTTTTCCACTTCAGGAAAATCACGGTCGACGTCATCTACGTCCTTAAAAAAGATATCGATTCCGCCCGCTTCATCAGGTTTGATATCCTGAATTTTCCTTACATGGTTGATGTCTCCGATGACAAACTGGTCATCGATCATCTTGATATCGGTTTTATAAATCCCCACCACTTCAAACTTCCTGTAAATTGGCTGCTGGTCGGTTTTTGAAAATACGGTGACAATGCTGTCCTTCAGTTTCAGGTGAAGGTCGCCCGCAACCTTTTGTGAAATGGCAACTCCGTTATTGTATCCTTTCTCTGTAATTCTGGGGGTAATGCCCTCCACAAGGAATTTTTTAAAGCGGAGGCTGTCGAAATCCTTTCCGACCCCTTTGAAGATGACCCCTGCAAAGTTATGCTCGTTTCTCATGATTCCGGTAACGGTTGCATATTGCTGAACCGATGCCACATCCGGTATTTCCCTTATTTTATTGATTGACAGGCCTTCTTTATCGAGCACGGAACTGTTATAAGAAGAATTGGAACGGGTGGATTTTACGGTAATATGCCCGCTGAAATCCGCCAGTCTTTCCTTGATTGCCTTTTTGGAACCGAATCCGGTGGAAACGGTAATCAGGGAAACGATGATCCCCAGTGCTACAGAAAGCCGTCCGATGAAGATGATCACCCGGGAAAGGTTATTTTTGTTATCTTTGGAAAACGCTATCTTTCTGGAGAAATATAAAGGAAATTTCAAACTCATGAATTTAGATTTCAAAATTAAAAATTTACTTCTTATTTGCCTAATTTTTTTAGGAGTATTCAATCAATATCATTCCCAGTCCCAAAAGGCCTCCGGCTTCAGAACCGGAGCCGATCAGCCCGAACGGTATCTGCCGCTGCTGAAAGGAAAAACCATAGGCGTGGTCACCAACCAGACCGGGCTCATGAGCGACAGGACCCATCTGGTGGACTTCCTGGTGAAGAACGGCATTAAGATAAAATCTATTTTCGCTCCGGAACACGGTTTCCGGGGAGAAGCGGATGCCGGTGAAAAAGTAAAGAACGGGGCCGATGTGAAAACGGGGATCCCGATTGTTTCCCTGTATGGAAATAATAAAAAACCGACACCGGAACAGCTGAAAGGAATCGATATCATGGTATTTGATATCCAGGATGTCGGGGTAAGATTTTATACTTTTATCTCCACGCTGACCTACCTGATGGAAGCAGGAGCGGAAAACAAAGTGGAAGTCATGGTCCTGGACCGTCCCAATCCGCATGACGGGTATACGGATGGGCCGGTTCTCCGAAAACAGTGGGCAAGTTTCGTAGGGATGCATGAAGTCCCTGTAGTATACGGCCTCACCATCGGTGAATACGGAAACATGGTGAACGGGGAAAAATGGCTGAAAAATGGCGTACAGGCGAAATACACGGTGATCCCAATGAAAAATTACCACAAGAAACAGCGGTATCCGATGATGGAAAAGCCTTCGCCGAACCTTCCGAATGACAGATCCGTCAACCTCTATCCCAGCTTATGCTTTTTTGAAGGAACCCAGGTTTCGGTAGGGCGCGGAACCGGCCTGCCGTTTCAGGTATACGGCTCACCCTGGATCAAAGGACTGCCGTATCAGTTTACCCCAAGGCCCAATGCCGGAGCCAAGGACCCTTTCCTGAACGGAAAGACCTGTTACGGGGAAAATCTTGCAGATCATACGCAGGATCTCAGGGAACTGAATCCGGAATGGCTCATTAAAGCGTATCAACACTATAAAAACCCGCAACTGGATTTCTTCCTGAAGCCTGCTGCCGGCAAAAATTTCTGGTTCGATACCCTCGCCGGAACCGATGCGCTGAGAAAACAACTGATAGCCGGAGCGACCGCTGCAGACATCAGGGCTTCCTGGAAACCGGCGCTGAAAAATTTCGAAAAAATCAGGACCAAATATGTAATGTATGAAGACTGATAAGTAGCAATCAGCTTTTTGCTATCTAACCTCAGAATTTGAAACTTGAAGAACGAATTATTAAATTGCCCATTTTTAAAGGATCAATTGTAAAATGCTTTAGCACAAACCTACATGTGTGGTGTGATGATACGGCTCAATGGATTTCGGCTAAATATTGGTTCTCCCAATAATCAGTCAAAATCCGGCGGCGGATTTTTGTCGTCCTTGCCCCGGTTCATAATCAGCAGTCCCAGTGAAAGCCCGATAACACCTGCTCCGGCAATCATCAGTGCCGTTTCTACTCTGTCAGGCTGGCTGTTGCCAATGTAATTCATGAGAAAAAGAATCACAAAGGTAATCAGGGAGATAATGAGGTGGTTTTTTCCGAATAGTTTCATCGATTTATTTTAATTTATAGGAAATCATGACGCCGCCTCTGTAAGGAAGGATTTCACCGCTTTTGTTATAGCCGGCCGCTCCGTCGTAACGGTCGCCTCTCGAGCGGTCATATCCTTTATAAAAATCCTGGGATGTACCAACGGCAGCATAAATATCAATATTCCAGCGATCCGAAATATTGAACTGATAGCCTCCGGTAACACCGAAGATAACGGAGTATCCTTTCTGATACAGATCGGAATTTTTACGTGTAATTCCGGTTTCCTCATCCGTACCTATGTTATCGTTCCAGTAATTCCATTTCTGTACATTGAAACGCGAGCCTGCAATGTTGGCTCCGATATACCAGTGCCGGAAAGCTTCGTTAAAGTAATACCGTCCTTCAAGGGAAACCGAATAATACTGAAGTTCATGGCCGGCAAAAGATTTCCATGGGGAAATAAGGACATCACCCTGTACCGTGAATTTCTTGCTGACCTGGTGTTCCAGGGCGGCATTTACGATACCTATGGGAATCAGCAGTGCATTTCCTTTAATGTAGACGCTTTTTTCCTCGTTCTTTTCCTGTTCCTGTGCATGCAGTGTTCCCAATAATGAAAGCGTAAGGACTCCTGTAATATATTTAATTCCGGGCATTGTTATTTTTGTATTTCTTGTAAAAGCTTATCTGCCAGCGCAGAATCCTTCTGGGTCTGGACAGCAATATTTTTTGACATTTCGGCATAGGTTTTTGCCGTATCTTTTTTACCCGTCAGATAATACAGGCGGGCAAGGATATACGTATTTTCTGAAGTTTCCCCCCGCATTACGGATTTCTCTGCCCACTCGGCCGCTTTCTTCAGGGAAGAAGGGGTCTTTACCTGTTCAGAAAAAATCCAGGCGGCTTTCAGAAGCTCGTTTGGCTCGAAGGCTTCGGTATTCCTGTAATATTCCAGTGCAGCTTTTTCATATTCCGGAAAATTGGCGTTCTGCTCATAATAGCTCAGCTTGGTCTGGTTCAGTTTTATTTCCGCATCATGCTTCCCGACCAGAGGCTCGGCGGTTTTCATGAAGTAGGCATCATTGATTCTTTTATTTTTATGATCGATGGACTGTTCCACAATGCTTCCCAGCCTGATCTGGTTGTCAAATTCCTTATAGGTTTCTTCCGGCAGGAATTTAATGATCTCCGCTTTTCTGTCCGTAAAAGTTTTGTAGTTTTTATCTTCCGTGGATTTCAGGAAAAACAACAGCAGGCCCACATCTTCTTTGGTAAGTTCTTCCGTTTTCTTCCTGTTTTCAAAATACCGTTCGGAAGCTGCTTTGGCAAAGCTGAAGTCAGAGGAAGAGTTCAGCTTCATAATGTTGATCAGAAATTCCGGATCTTTTTCTCCGGCGGCAAAACGGTCTTTCAGCGAACCTTTCTTGTTGTTTGGTGAATTAACATCCTGGGCCATGGTGAGAAACATTCCGGCTTCCATATACCCATAGTTCTGGGATACCAGTTCGCCGTCTCCGTTCAGGAACAGGTAAGTAGGATAGGAGCGGACGCCATATCTGGAGGCAATCTCCCTTCCTTCCCCTTTTTCCATATCGAAATGGGCGTTGATGAAATTCGAGTTGTAATAATCTCCCACGGATTTCTGGGTAAAGACATTCCTTTCCATCATTTTGCATGGGCCGCACCATGAGGCATAGGCATCGATGAAAACAATTTTCTTTTCCTTTTTTGCTTTGGCAATAAGGTCCTTAAAAGGCAGGTCCTGAAACTGGATGGCTTCCTGTGAAAATGCAGCCACCGCAGAAAATAAAAACAAGCCGGAAATAAACTTCTTCATTTTTTCAGATAAAATTAAAAGGCGAAGATACTTATTTTTCAGATAAACTTCTCTGATTTATTACATGAGTAAGCGGTATTTTAACAGCGGGTAATTATAATGAAGTAATATGTTAAAAAAGGTTAATTTAAATTTTACATCGCTTATTTTCTTACTTTTATAGAATAATAAAAAATATCATGAAAAATCTTAAGAAATTAAAAAGAAATGAACTGAGAAAAATTGACGGAGGAAAAAAATATCCTGGAACAGGTGGAGGTACAGGTTGCAACGATATGTGCAGTTCTGACAGCGATTGTCCGGCAGGATACGATCTTGTATGCCGATTGTGGAGTGATACCGGATCCAATGACAGTCAGTGTTTACGATGCGTGACCATTTAATCAATTATTAAGAAATTTACAACGAGACACTTAAATGTGTCTCTTTTTTATTATGAAAATATTGACTTTCATTTTCTTTATCTGTTTTGCAAGTTCTTTTTCAGCTCAGAAACAGGCATTTATCTATGAAATGAAATATCGTCCCGATATTCATAAAGACAGTATGATCTTGAAAAGGATGGTTTTGGATATCAGCGGCAATGTATCTGTGTTCAGAACTGAACAGGACAGGAAATCTGATTCTCTTATCTCAGCATCTGGATTCGGAACAGGTGCCGATCAGCATATCGAAAGGCAGGTCTATGTGACAAAGGATGTGATCAGCGCAAAGGTAACAAGAAACTTCAGGACGAGGTTCAATGATCTTTACGACGTAAAAGTAGAAGAGGCACTAAATTGGCAGGTAATGCCCGAAAAGAAGAAGATAGGCGGCTTTGATGCGCAAAAAGCGGTAACGGATTACGGCGGCAGGAAATGGACGGTGTGGTTTACTGAAGAAATTCCTGTTTCAGACGGGCCTTATATTTTCCATGGACTTCCCGGACTCATTGTAAAGGCAACCGATGCCGGCCGGGATTATGAGTTCATGCTGATCGCCGCCAAAAATACTTCAGGAAACTTATTTATGCGGAAAAAAGGACTGGAGATGAATTTCTCTGATTTTAAAAAACTGATGATGCAATATTACAGCGATCCGTACGCTGACCTTAAATTAAGGAATATGCTGCCTGTCTATACCAGTGACGGACATGGTGGAAAAAAGGCAATGGATCTCAATGAACTGACGAGGAAAACCCAAAAAATGATCCGTCAATATAATAACCCTATCGAATTAAATTACAGAAACGAATACGGGGAGCAGTAAAAAATAAAAAACCATCCCGGATAAACGAGATGGTTTTCGTGGTTTCTCCAGGAATCGAACCAGGGACACATGGATTTTCAATCCATTGCTCTACCAACTGAGCTAAGAAACCGTTTGTGTTGTACTTCGTTCGCGAAGTGATGCAAAACTAATACTAATTATTAAGTTAAGCAATTTTTATTTAAAACTTTGAAAAGAAAACCACCTTTTGACAGGTGGTTTTCCAGGTGGTTTCTCCAGGAATCGAACCAGGGACACATGGATTTTCAATCCATTGCTCTACCAACTGAGCTAAGAAACCGTTTCTTGTACTTCGTTGTTTTAAAGTGATGCAAAAGTACAAGGTTTTCCTATATGAAGCAAGTATTAACAGTACTTTTTTTAATAAAAGCGAAAACCTACTGATTTTCAGCCGGATTATTTTCCTGCTCCCGCCGGATCTGTTCGCTCATCTCTTCCAGTACCGGTTTAATGGTGCTTTCAGGCAGATCGCTGATGCGGATGTACATCAGTCCGTCAATGGCATCATTGAAGTTCGGGTCTACGTTAAATGCGATCACCCGTGCATTCTGTTTGATGTATTTTTTAATCAGGACCGGCAGCCTCAGTTCCGGCTCCAGGTCATCAATGATTTTATCCAGCTTGTTGAGATCGGACTCCATTTCCTCAAAAAACAGGTGCTTGTCGCGATCGCGGAGCTTCACTTTATAATCGTTTCTCGGTGTAATATACTGTGCCACGGCAGAGTCATAATAATTGGAACGCATAAACTCGATCATCAGGGATTTTGAGAACTCCGAAAATTTATTGGAGATGCTTACTCCGCCCATCAGAAATTTATGGTCCGGGTTCCGGAGGCAGACATGTACAATTCCCCGCCATAAAAGAAACAGGGGAAGCGGTTTCTGCTGGTATTCCTGGCAAATGTAGGCCCGGCCCATTTCGATCACCTTCTTGAAGAAGGGATGGATGTCCTGTTCGAACTCGAAGAGCGAGCTTGTATAGAACCCCCGGATCCCGGATTTCTTCATGACCTCTTTTCCCAGCGCCATCCTGTAAGCGCCCACCAGTTTTTCGGCAGCACTGTCCCATAGGAAAAGGTGGTGATAATGCTTGTCATATTCATCGAGGTCAAAAGGGAGGTTGCTTCCTTCGCCTACCGCCCGGAACGTAAGCTCGCGCTGGCGGCCGATTTCCCGCATGATCGAAGGGATTTCCTCGTATGAAGTAAAATAGACTTCATAGTTCCCGTTGCTGAAAAACATCTTGTCGGTGCCCTTCAGTTTATTGATGTCGGTGAGGATGTCTTCTTTCGGGGTTTCGTCTATGATATTCTGGACAATGTTTTCTTCCTTCAGCAGAGGGAATTTCAGCGACAGATTTTTCAGATTGATGCTCTGTGCCAGGGATTTCCTTTTTTCGTAATAGGATTTCATCATGTATACCTTCCGCTTGAGGAATTCACCCAGTTCTTCCGTGGTTTCCATGTCATCCATAGCCTTTACGGAAATCGGTTTTCCGATCCGGATCCGGATCGGTTTTTCCCTTTCGTTCATCATTTCGGCAGGAAGCATCAGCGTCTGGAGATTGGGATGCAGTTTGGCTACCTGATAGAACATGCGGCTGTTTTTGGCATGGAAATACATAGGAACCACCGGCACTTTGGCCATCTTGATCAGCTTAAGTGCCGGCTTTTCCCATTCTTTGTCTAAAATTTCCCCGTACGGGTTGTTTTTATTCGAAACTTCGCCTGCGGGGAAGATCCCTACACATCCTCCTTCCTGAAGGTGTTTTAAAGTTCCCCTCATGCCGGAAGCGCTGCTGTACGCTTCTTTCCTTTTCTCAAAAGGGTTGACGGCAATAACGTAAGGTTCCATCGGCTTGATCTTTTCCAGCAGGAAATTCCCCATTACTTTGAAATCGGGACGGACTTCAGAAAGGACCTTGCACATCAGGATCCCGTCGATAGCACCCAGCGGGTGATTGGAAACCAGGATAAATGGCCCGGTTTTTGGAATCTTGGCAAGGTCTTCTTCAAAGGCGATATAGCTAAGGTTGCGTTCCCTCACAAATGAGTCGAAAAAGTCTTTACCTTCCTTATCTTTGAGTTTGTCATACAGTTTATTGACTTCGTTTATCTTGGCAATGCTCATGACAGCAGAAGCTACAGGATTCTTGAGAAACCCTATTTTATTCAAGCCGGAAGCTTTGATTAAATCGTTTTTCGAAATTAAACTCATGTGTGTTTAGTCGCAATTAGTTTTATTGTGTTACCATTTGAAGTGTATTCTTCGAAATCTGTTCCAATAATACACTTTTTTCCCGGTAAAATTGATCTAAGTTTTCCATTTTTGCATTCCTTACCGTGAATAAAGATACATTTTTTACCATTTCCGTTCTGAAGGACTTCTGAAGTTCCTCATTAAGTTCTTCTGCCGTACCGAATTTATCTTCCAGGCACAGGGCCAGCGAGATGGCCGAGTTCTGCATCAGGGAAACCTTGATTTTATATTTGGAAAGGTAGCCGAAAATGAGACTCATATGGTCTTCTGCAATAAAGGAAAAATCCCGGGTGGAAATTTTCAGAAGGGTCTGGTTTTCTTTCAGGATATAAGATTCCTCGCTTTGGTTTTTCTCGGAAGCACCTACTTTTGTTCCTTCTTTGGCAGGATCCACGAAAGATTTTACATAAAAAGGAATATTTTTCTGCTGAAGCGGCTGCAGCGTCTTCGGGTGGATTACGCTGGCTCCGTAGTATGCCATCTCAATGGCCTCTTCGTAGGAAATGTAGGAAAGAAGCGTGACATCCTTGAATTTTCTCGGATCGCCCGTCATTACCCCCGGCACATCTTTCCATATCGTCATGGCATCCGCATTCAGGCAATAGGCAAAAATAGCGGCAGAGTAATCGGACCCTTCTCTTCCCAGGGTAACGGTAAAGTTGTTTTCGTCCGAACCGATGAAGCCCTGGGTTACGTAACAGATTTCCCTGTTCAGGGTGGAAATGAATTCCTCTGTTTTAGTCCAGTCTACCACCCCTTCCCGGTAGGAATTGTCGGTTTTTACGTAATCCCGGGCATCCAGCCACTGATTGGTGAACTGGATTTCGTTCAGGTATTCGCTTACGATCTTAGTGGAAATCATTTCCCCGCAGCTCACTACCTGGTCGTACACAAAGCTGTAATTCGGGGATTTATTCCGTCGCAGGAAAGAATCGATATCGTCAAAAAATAAGCTGATTTCCGCGAAAACCGCATGTCCTTCAGGAAAAAGCCCCTCTGCGATTTCCATGTGTTTCCGTTTTATCTTTTCTATCTCAGTTTGATAATGGTCTTTCTTGAAATAAAGTGCTACCACTTCTTCCAGTTCATTAGTTGTCTTGCCCATTGCTGAAATTACCAGCAGGCACTTCGAAAATCCCTGGCTTTGCAGCACCATGGATACATTCTTTACACTTTCAGCATCCTTCACTGATGCTCCACCAAACTTGAAAATTTTCATTAAATTCTTAATAATAAAATTGTTAGATAAAATTTGTGGGGAATATTTTACGGGGGACAAAATTATAAATTTACGGCGAGATATGAAATAGTACGCTCAGGGGATCAGCTTAAGATTTCATTAAAATCAGGCTGCCGGCCACCATTATGTCTCTACAGCCTGCCGAATCGGGTACGGATTTTGATGATAAGGCCTGTGAATTAAGGTAGACGTAAGGTTGTATGTGTTTGAAAAACAGTTGTTCATGTGTTTTGTAAAGAAATTTTTTTAAATGCGATAAATTTTACGAAATTTGAGCAAATCGTAAAAATAAAAATATGTCAGATAAGCCATTACAGACGTTAGGGGAATTTCTTATTGATAAGCAGGAGGATTTTCAGTATTCCACCGGGGAGTTTTCCCGCCTTCTGAGTGCCATAAGGCTTGCTTCTAAAGTCGTAAACAGGGAAGTGAACAAAGCCGGGATCGCCGATATCATCGGGCAGGCCGGAAATGAAAATATTCAGGGTGAAGAACAGCAGAAGCTGGATGTTATTGCCAATGAGATTTTTATTACCGCATTGTCTCAGCGAGAGGTGGTATGCGGGATCGCTTCCGAGGAAAATGATGATTTTATCGACATTAAATGCGGTGAAAACGGCCACCTGAGCAAGTATGTGGTACTCATTGACCCGCTCGACGGTTCTTCCAATATCGATGTGAATGTATCGGTAGGAACCATTTTCTCCATTTTCAGAAGGGTAACCGAACCGGGAACACCTGTACAACTTGAGGATTTCCTGCAAAAAGGGGTCAATCAGATCGCGGCAGGGTATGTTGTCTACGGTTCATCCACCATGATCGTATACACTACCGGGCACGGCGTTAACGGATTTACACTGGATCCTTCCCTGGGTACCTATTACCTTTCCCACCCGAATATGAAATTTCCGCAGACCGGGAAGATTTATTCCATCAATGAAGGAAACTATATCAAGTTCCCGCAGGGTGTAAAAAACTACCTCAAATACTGTCAGATGGAAGAAGGCGACCGGCCTTATACCTCAAGGTACATCGGTTCGCTGGTAGCGGATTTCCACAGGAATATGCTGAAGGGAGGAATTTATATCTATCCTTCCTATTCGCAGGCACCGAACGGAAAGCTGAGGCTCCTGTACGAGTGCAATCCGATGGCTTTCCTGGCAGAACAGGCCGGCGGAAAAGCATCCGACGGTTTCAGGAGGATCCTGGAAATTGAACCTACCGAGCTGCACCAGAGGATTCCTTTTTTCTGCGGAAGCGTACATATGGTGGAAAAGGCAGAAGAATTCATGCGCATTGACAGTGTAAAAGAATGAAAGCAACCTATTTCAGGCATCTGTTGGAATTTAAACGCCCGGGAGGGACTTCCCGCGGCGTTCTGCATGAAAAAGAAACCTTCATCCTCGAACTGGAGGACAGCGGAAAAAAAGGGGTAGGGGAATGCGCCGTATTCCGCGGACTGAGCTATGATGACCGCCCGGACTACGAGCGGAAACTGCAGTGGCTGTGTGATCACATTCATCTTGATCCGGCCATTGTAAAACAGGAACTGACAGAATTTCCTTCGCTCTGGTTCGGATATGAACAGGCCGTGCTAAACCTGAAATACGGTGGAAGCCTCTACTTCCCCAGTGCATTTACGGAAGGAAAAGCAGCCATTACCATCAACGGCCTGATCTGGATGGGCGATATTGCCTTTATGGAAGAACAGATCCGGGAAAAGCTGGATGAAGGATTCCACTGCATTAAACTGAAAATCGGCGTAAACTGGGAATCCGAATACGAAATTCTTAAAAAACTCAGGCAGAAATTTTCGGTGGACAGGCTGGAGCTCCGGGTAGATGCAAACGGAGGTTTTACTGCCGGTGAAGCAAAAACCGTATTGCAGCAGCTGGCAGATCTGCAGATCCATTCCATAGAACAGCCGGTAAAAGCCGGAAATCCCGAAGTGATGGCGGGCCTGTGTGCGGAAACTCCTACTCCTGTTGCCCTGGATGAAGAGCTGATCGGTGTCACAGGATATGACGAAAAAAAGAGGCTGCTGGAAACCGTAAAGCCGCAGTTTATTATTCTTAAACCGGCTCTGGCAGGAGGCTTTGCAGGCTGTGATGAATGGATTGCACTGGCGGAACAGCAGAACACCGGCTGGTGGATCACCTCTGCATTGGAAAGCAACATCGGGCTGAATGCCATTGCCCAGTATACCTTCACCAAAAAAAATCCGATGCCTCAGGGATTGGGAACCGGATCTTTGTTTACCAACAATTTCGGGTCAGTGCTTGATCTGAAAGGAGAATTGCTGTTTTATAAAAGCTAACTGCTACGGAACAGGGCAGGTCGGGTTATCCTGGTAATCTGCTGCCCATGCCCGGCAGCATCTTTCTCTCGGATCCCAGTTATTGCATCCCAAAGGGGCTGCACCGCCTTTAAGCGTTTTCAGTTCACTTTTTCTGAGTTTTTTTAAATTTTTCATAATCGTTTAATTAAGAATTGGTTTTATAAATATAATCACTTCTTTGTGATATATTTATGTTTTAACCAAAATTAACTTATATTAAACCGATGGGTGAAATAATGGCAAGCATTAAAAATTAAGGATCTGCCGGACAGATGAATTCGGCGGAAAGAATGAATCGATATGTTGTGTATAATCGGTATGTTGTGTATAAAGGTAATCCGGATATATTGAAATGTGTAGGAACGATTAAATTACATCCTTTACGAATATTGCTTTCTTGATGTATTCCAACAAAGAAGAAAACTTATTTCTAACTTTTTCCATAACGTAAATTAGTGTTTAATTGGCTATTAATTTTACAATCTCTGTGCCATCCTGCAGTGCTTGCACAAATTTGTACAGGATTTTCATATAACGTTTTAATTATTGTGCAGTTAGCATAAAAACATTTTCACCGGTTTTTGTTCTGCCGGTGATCAGGTTCCTGTCTGTTCCGTATAGGTTCTGGAAAATATCATGCTGAACCATCGAACTGGAAAGATAACCCCAATGATTTCCCACATCAAATTTAAAGCTGCTTAAAATATCATCTTCCGCGAAAGTACAGTCTATAATGGAAACAACTTCTTTAAATGGATCTGTATTGACGGGGCCGTTTTTCCCGAGCCTTGG
>JAKOOI010000279.1 GCA_022701475.1 Weeksellaceae bacterium | reverse complement strand
TCCTGTTAGCGCTTTAAGTTATTGGAAATAAATTAATACCATCTAATCCGCTTTATTTTGTATATTCTGTTATTCTCAATCCAATAGTTTATCAATATGCTGTAAACAGGCTTGTTTTCTCTGCACTCTCATAAAATTTAATTTTTTTTTAAGGATTCTTTAAGAGCATTTTAATGCCATAAAAGCATTTTTGTACCATAAAATTAAAACAATGAACAAAATTGCAGGACTCCTGGTCGTTATTTCTTCCGTCGTCACAGCGCAGCAGCGGATGTCATTGGCAGACTGTGAAGAATCTTTTCAGAGAAATAACCTGCAGCTGCTTGCGGAACAGTATAACATCAGCATGGCAGATGCCGATATTCTGCAGGCTAAGATCTGGGAACTTCCACAGCTGAGCGGACAGATCAATGCTTATAATCCCCAGGACCGTAAAGTTTTTGATGCCGGCCATGCCAAAGGAGCCCAGGTAACCCAGCTGATCTACATGGGCGGTAAAAAGAAAAACGAGATTGCTTTTGCAAAATCCAGTAAAGAACTGGCCCAGTTGCAGTTTTCCCAGTTGCTGGCAGATCTGAAGACTCAGCTTCACACCACCTATTACAACCTGTATTATGAAAAGCTGAAGCTTGAAAATACCAACCGGCAGCTCGGCTATATGAATGATTTGCTGGCGGCTTACAGGGTACAGTCGGCTAAGGGAAATGTATCGTTGAAAGACGAAGTGCGGCTGCAGAGCATCGTCATCCAGCTCAGCAATGATAAGACAGGCATCAACAAAAATATTTTTGGCTACGAACAGGATCTTAAGGTGCTTACAGGCATTGCGGAAGACATTGAACCGCAGCTGTCAGAACCGGAAGCCAAAAACCTGCTTGCCGCCCAGCCTTTCGGGGATGAAACGGAACTGCAGAAAAAAGCACTGGAAAACAATGCCGACTACCGTTACAACCTGAAACTCATTGATAACAGCAGACTGTATGCGCAATGGCAGAAATCACTGAATGTCCCGGACCTTAACCTCGGAGCCGGCTGGGACCAGAACGGAGGAACTTTTAAGAACGAAGTCAACCTGCTGGTGGGAATCCCGCTGCCGCTGTGGAAATCCAACAGGGGGAATGTGGACAAAGCCAGCTTCGCGGTTCAGCAGAACCAAAAGAATGCGGATTTTCAGAAGCTCAGCCTTGAAACCCAAGTACAGGCCGCTTACAGGACCTGGAAAACCCAGTTTGAACAGCTGTCCCTGATCAGAACCCGGGACCTGACGAATATGGACCTCGTCTACAACGGCATGCTGAACAATTTCCGCAAAGGAAACATCAGCCTGATCGAGTTCGCGGATTTTATGGACAGCTACCGGGAAACTGCCCTCCAGATCTACGACATGAAAAACAGCCTCATCCAGTCGGCAGAACAGCTTAACCAACTCGTGCAAACCAAAATCTTTTATTAAACATGAAAAAATATACTATCCCTGTTATCATTATCATCCTGTCCCTTTTCTCCTGTTCCAAAAAGGAAGAAGAGACAAAGCCGCAGGCGAAAAAAGGATTCGAGCTCAGCAACACCATGCTGAAATCAATCAGCCTGGCGAAAGTGGAACGGAGCAACATCCGCGACGATTATAATTTCTACGGGAAAATATCAGCCGATAAAAACAGCTATATCGATGTTTATCCGCTGGTAGGCGGGAATGTGCTGAGCGTAAATGTGGAACTGGGAGACCATGTGCAGAAAGGGCAGGTGCTGGCCACCATCAGGAGTACCGAGCTTGCAGAAGTCCAGAAGGATGTCAGCGATGCCAAAACCGATCTGGTGGTAGCCCGGAACAACCTTCGGGTGGCCAGTGAAATGTACGAAGGCAGGCTGAATACCGAGCGCGATGTGCTGGAAGCCAAAAGCCAGCTGCAAAAAGCCCAGGACCAGATGCAGCGGGCCAGCGCCGTAAGCACCGTCTACAATGTAAAAAAAGGAAATATCTACAGCGTCATTGCCCCGATCAGCGGCTACATTGTTCAGAAGAACATCAACAAAGACATGCAGCTCCGCAGTGACCGCAGCGATAATATCTTCGATGTAGCCAATACCACCAATGTCTGGGCCATCATGAATGTGAATGAATCGGATATCGACAAGATCAGCCTGGGTATGGCGGCGCAGGTCTCCACACTTTCTTATCCGGACAAGGTATTCGACGGAAAAATCGATAAGATTTTCAAAATCATCGATCCCCAGACCAATGCCATGCAGGCAAGGGTAGTGCTGAATAATCAGGACGGACTCCTGATCCCGGAAAGTAAAGCCACCATCAAAGTCACCACCTCCGAAAATGCCACAGGCCTTACCGTGCCGTCAAAAGCAGTAATCTTCGATGACAACAGGAGCTTTGTGGTCATCTACAAATCCAGAACGGATGTGAAGGTGAAGGAAATCAAGATCCTGAAGCAGGTGGGTGACATTACCTACGTTTCAGAAGGATTATCGGAAGGCGAGCAGGTAGTCACCAACAATCAGCTGCTGATTTACCGATCACTGAACAGTTAATATCATTTAACCGTCAGGCAATAACCAAAGATTTATCTGAATTAAAATGCCATCACCCATCACTTCGCCTGCAATGAGCTGATAATTTTTACATTATTTTAATAATTCAGATCCCGTTTTCTTCGCTGGGTAAAACACCCTGCCAACATAAAAACATAGAGTTTTTCAGAGAAGTCTTTGTGCCTTTTGCGTTTACCGCACATTCGATGACTTTTCCAGGTAAAAAAATCCATCATGAATAAATTCATTAAAAACATAATCGCTTTTTCATTAAAAAACAAAGCCTTCACCTTCATCTGGGTTGCCGTACTGGCAGTCGCGGGATTCATCAGCTTTAAGAATATGCCGATTGAAGCATTCCCGGATGTTACCAACACCCAGATTGTCATCATTACCCAATGGAACGGGCGGAGTGCGGAAGAAGTG
>JAKOOI010000264.1 GCA_022701475.1 Weeksellaceae bacterium | reverse complement strand
ATGGTTGAAAAAATTCCGGCAAACTGATAATCACCGGGTCATAAGGAGTCTTGGTAATACCAGGTCATAATCTTTTTTTTCTTACAGACCGATAAGCCGTGCGGATTGTACATCGGCCTTTATGTACTGCAGTCGTTTCCTGGAGGAAGTGCCGTTGCCACTGAAAAAGCAAGCAGGAATTTCTGCATCAGGACTTTTTGTTCGCGTCCTGTTAAAAACCATTTCCGGCCTATGGGGTCTCCGGCCGGACTCACCGCCACCGATCATTTACTTTCCGGCCGGCACCCGATTGCGGCAATAGACAAACGGTATGGCAGTTTGCTATTAAAAACCGTAAATTTGCATCATGAATAACGATACGATTTGTGCGCTGGCTACGGCCAACGGCGTAGGGGCATTGGGGATTATCCGCGTTTCAGGAAATGAATCCCTGTCTGTGGTCCAGAAGTCTTTTCCGGGAAAAAACCTGTTTAAGCAGAAGTCCCACACTATCCATTACGGTTATTTTATGGATGGGGAAGAGGCGATCGATGAGGTCATGCTGTCGATTTTCCTGGCTCCGAAAAGCTTTACGACGGAAAACTCCGTGGAGATTGCTTTTCACGGTTCGCCGCATATCGGGAAACGTATTCTGGAAACCCTGACCGGGAACGGAGCCCGTATGGCCAAGGCCGGGGAATTCACCCTCCGCGCCTTCATCAACGGCCGGATCGACCTGTCACAGGCCGAAGCTATTGCCGACGTCATCGCTTCCGAAAACGAAGCTTCACGGAAAGTGGCCATCAGCCAGCTGAAAGGAGGGATCACCAACGAGATTTCCATTCTGAGGACCGACCTCCTCAATTTCGTATCGCTGATCGAACTGGAGCTTGACTTTGCGGAAGAAGACGTGGAGTTTGCCGACCGCTCGGCCCTGACACAGCTCCTCAACAGGATAGAGCTGAAGCTGAATTCCCTGATCGAAAGCTTCCAGTACGGGAATGCCATTAAAAACGGGACGGCCGTAGCCATCATCGGAAAACCGAATGCCGGGAAATCCACCCTGCTGAACGCCTTACTGAAAGAACAACGGGCGATTGTGAGCAATATTGCCGGGACTACGCGGGATACGATCGAAGAAGTGCTGCACATCAAAGGCCATGCCTTCCGCCTGATCGATACGGCAGGACTGCGGGAAACGGCGGATGAAATCGAAGCCATCGGGGTGAAGAAAGCCAGGGAAAAAGTGGAACATGCCCAGATCCTGGTGTATCTTGCCGATGCCGCCACCGAAGACTTTTCCGAGGATATAGAAATGATCCTCTCCCTCCAGCGGGAAGACCTGAAGCTGATCATCTGCGCCACGAAGATCGACGAAGTAATGCCGACGCAGCATGAGAAAGTGGAAGAGGTATTCCGGAAAGCCATTTCCCACGACTTCGACTTTATCCGGATTTCGGCGGTCGAAGACCAGAACCTCCAGGACCTGAAAAACGAGCTTTCCTCTTACGTGGAACAGCTCAAAGCCTCCGAGAACAATGTGGTGATCACCAACCAGCGCCACTTCGAAGCCCTCCGCAAATCCATGGAAGCCGTCCATAAAGTCCATGAAGCCATCACCTTCCGTATCTCCACCGAACTCCTGGCCTACGAGCTGCGCAATGCTTTAGAACATCTCGGCGAGATTTCCGGGGAAGTAACCAATGATGAGGTGCTGGGGAATATTTTTTCTAAGTTTTGTATCGGGAAATAATTTAGCTTTTCTTTGATTTCTTTTTCTTTCTTTTATTTGATTATCAACTATTTATAAAACTTTTATTTTCTCTTTTTGGAGTTTATTTATACATTCATATCACTTCTGTACTACCTCATACTACAGAAAAAGTGAAAAAGTAGTACAAATCCAAAGTTATGAAAATATCACTTAGTCAAAGAAAATTGAAAGATGAAAGAATCAGTCTGTCGATTGAGTTTTATCGTGGTTCCGAAATTACTGAAGACGGAAAAAGAAAACATCTGAGAAGCTTTGAGAATTTAGATTCTTATTTAATTTCAGATCCAAAAACTGCAAAAGAAAAAAAAGAAAATAAAGAAGCTTTAGAATTTGCAGAAAACGTGCTTGCAATTCGTAAGGCTGAATATGCGCAAGGGAGGTTTGAATTAAAAAACACGGCAAAATCCAGAAGAGTATTTCTAAATTATTTTGCTGAACTGACAGAAGAAAAGCAAAAGCAAGATACTTCTAACAATTACGGTAATTGGTTATCTACTCTACAACATCTCAAAAAGATTGTTCCAAAAAATATGACTTTCGATGAAATTGATGAAAGTTATGTCAAGAAAGTTCACCGATATTTCGAAAAAGATGCTCTCACAAAAAGTGAGCTGCCACTTTCCCAAAACTCAAAATATTCATATTTCAATAAGTTTAAAGCTGCTCTCAGGAGTGCTTTCGATAATGGATATTTGACGATTAATTATGCGTCAAAAGTCAAATCCTTTGAACAGGCTGAAAGCCAAAGAGAATATCTGATTTTTGATGAATTGCAACGTTTAGCAAAAGCGGAATGCAAATACCCGGTTTTGAAAAAAGCATTTCTTTTTTCGTGTTTATCAGGACTACGTTGATCGGATATTAATACTTTGACCTGGAAAGAAGTTCGTGATGAAGGTGATGTTTCCAGAGTCAATTTCCGACAGGAAAAACCAGAGGGTGTAGAATATCTTTACATTTCAAAACAAGCCAGAGAATTGTTGGGTGAAAGACAAGATCCGCAAGAAAGAGTTTTCAAGGGCTTAAAATATGGAAAGGCCTACAATACTGAAATTATTCGCTGGTGCAATCGAGCTGCCATTCCTAAGCATATTACTTTTCACTCAGCCAGACATACGAACGCCGTTCTGCTGTTGGAAAACAGTGCAGATATTTACACGGTTTCCAAAAGACTGGGATATAGGGAATTAAGAACAACACAGATTTATGCAAAAATAGTAGATAGCAAAATGAAAGAAACTGCTGAGATTATTCCGGAATTAAATATCGAGTTATGAAAACTCCGCTTTCTTTTTAAACTCAATGCAAATCGCTTTCTAATCCAGTTGAATCCAGAATAATCTTATTTAGCCTTTTAACATTCCAAATTAGTTCAAAGTATTCTTATTTAGTCCACAAGCTATTGGTAGTCTTTTATTTACGGTTTTTAATGTTGACTTTTGTTTCGTTAAATCAATTAAAAGAAACAGATGGAAAATAACGAAATCATCATTCATAAGCTCAATCGAATTGAAAAGCATATTTTCGGACTAAAAGCAATTCTTAATGTAGAAGAGCTTTCCGATTACACAGGGTTCAAGAAATCCTATATCTACAAATTGGTTCATACCAACTCTATCCCATTTTCAAAACCTTCTGGAAAAATTCTATTCTTTGAACGGAAAAAAATTGACGAATGGTTGCTGAAAAACAGTCATAAATCAAATGACGAAATCCAACAAGAGGCAATAGAATTTTCTTTACGCAAAAAATAAAACCTAACTACTGCCATAGTTAGGTTTAAATGTTTGTTTTACTGGAAGTAAAGAACAAATATAAAAATTATTTGTGACTCCTTCCAAAATCAAAAATGTTTTATGGAAGAAAATAAAATTCTGTATCAAATTGAGACAGAAACGAAAACCATATTCGACAAAGCGATTAATTATTTAAATTCAAAAAATTCAATTAGATTCAACACAATCTTAAATTATTAAGTAATTATAATTTTTTCATATGATAATAGTCATTGATGATAATGTATTATATCATATTATTTTTTTATGTTATTAATTGTGTTTTAGTTGTTTTTAACATACTTTTACATAGTAATTAATGGTGAATATTTTTTATTCTTAACTGTAATCCACTTAAAAACTTTGCGAAATGAGTAATTTTTTTCATTTTAAAAGGTATCTGTCTCTTTACTTCACATTACTCAGCATTGTAGTATCTGCACAAGTACCAGATTCTATACCGTCAAACAAAAATGAATCTGTAAGCAATTATCCCCAGTTTCAGTTCAAAGGTCTTTTCCAGGCGAGATATCTTGCTGATATGTCAGGAGATGTTGACGTAAACGGATTGGAGCATACAGATGGCAGCGGAACAGATAACACTTTTTTGATCAAATATATGAGAGTGCAGATGCGGGCTCAGATAAGCAAAAGAACTGAAGTTGCTGTTCTTGCAAACCTTGCGGATTTCAAAAACGATCCCAAGTCCAGGGTTTTGGAAAATGCATATCTTAAATATACTTTCAATCCCAAATTGGCAATTACTGTTGGGCAGTTTCGTCCACTATTCGGGATTGAAGAAACGTATCCTATTGACATCATTAAATCTCTGGATTGGTCTAATCAGTATACAGAATTTGGAAAACTAGGCTGGACGAGTTTTCAGATCGGCATATCTGCGACAGGGCAAATGCAGCTACATGGCATACCATTCCAGTACGCTTTTTCTGTGGTCAATGGGAATGGTAAAAACCAGGTTAATGACAATGATAACGGCAAGCAATATTCTACGAGGCTGGTTTTTGAACTAGAAAAAAAACACCATTTGAACCTGGGACTGAACGGCGGCGTTGGAGAAGTCTTCAGCAAAAAGGTGTATGCCGTGGGAGTTGATCTAAGTTCATTGCTCACTTTTGGCCCGAGATGGAACCTTGATATGCAGCTCGAAGCGAAACAGGCGACCAATCATCTGCTTTACTTAGCGGCGTCTCCCGAGCTTAGAGGAAATAATCCTAACCAATATTTGATTCGTGGTATATATTTCCTGCCCAATCTAAGATATGAACTGCATCATAAGAATCTCAATGCTTTGGAGTTTTCCTGCCGATACGAATATATCGATCCTGATTTTAGATTGAATTCAAATCCGTAGCAGACCATTACACCAATGTTGGGACTGGAATTCCTGAAAAATTACGGGGCAAGGATTCAGTTGGGCGTTCAGTTCGATCGTTACAAAAACAGTATTGCAAATACTACAAAATATAACAATAACTTATTCATTGTTCAGGTTCAAAGTAGATTTTAATTAGTAAAACTAAATATTATGAAAGAAATTAATATAAAAGCCATTGCGATCACTCTTGCTGTGGCACTGGTCATCTGGTTTATTCCCGCTCCTGAAGGCGTAGCCGAAAATGCCTGGCATCTCTTTGCCATATTTGCAGCAACAATATTGGGAATCATTTTAAAAGCAGCACCTATGGGCACGATGTGTATGATGGCTATCGGTTTTACAGCGCTTACACAGGTTGCAGCACCCGGAGATGCCGGAAAATCAATTACAAAAGCTTTGTCCGGTTTTGGGGACAAGGTCATCTGGCTCATTGGTATTTCGTTTTTTATAGCAAGAGGTTTTATAAAAACAGGTTTGGGAAACAGAATAGCTTTTCTTTTTGTAAGGATTTTTGGCAAAAGTTCTTTGGGGCTGGCTTATGGCCTGGGCTTAGCTGATGTATGTCTGGCTCCTGCAATCCCAAGTAATACAGCAAGAGGCGGAGGTATTATTTACCCGATTATGAAATCAATGGCAATAAGCTTTGGATCTGTTCCGGACAAGCCGGAAACACACCGTAAACTAGGTTCTTTTCTTACACTGAACAGTTATTATATGAATCTCATCGCCTCATCTATGTTCCTTACAGGTACGGCCAGCAACCCAATGTGCCAGAAATTTGCAGCAGGGTTTGGGATCAATATTACCTGGATGTCTTGGGCAGAAGCCGGTTTTCTTCCTGGCTTGGCAGCTTTCTTTGTTGTGCCGCTGGTTCTTTATAAATTGTATCCGCCGGAATTGAAAAAGACAGGTGATGCACCCAAAATGGCTGCAGAAAAACTGAAAGAAATGGGGCCTATTACAAAAAACGAATGGCTGATGCTTCTTGCGTTCTTCATATTGCTTGGTCTTTGGATTTTTGGCTCAGCGCTGTCTATTGATGCCACTACCACTGCTTTCATTGGATTGACATTATTACTTCTCACATCTGTTCTGACCTGGGAAGATGTGAAATCTGAAAAAGGAGCCTGGGATACCATCGTTTGGTTTGCGGTTCTGGTAATGATGGCCAGCTCGCTAAACGAATTAGGCTTTATCGGCTGGTTCAGCAATCTAATCAAAATGAAGATTGGCGGAATGACCTGGGCTTTGGCTTTTCCGGTGATAGTTCTGGTATATTTCTTTAGTCATTACATTTTTGCGAGTGCAACGGCTCACGTTGCTGCGATGTATGCTGCACTTCTTGGTGTAGGTGTGGCAGTAGGCATTCCGCCAATGCTTTTGGCAATGATGTTGGGATTTTTAGGGTCTATTTATGGTGTTCTTACCCATTATGGTCACGGTCCGGCACCTGTTTTCTTCGGAAGTGGTTATGTCGATCTGAAGGCTTGGTGGATCCTCGGACTGGAAATAGGAATTGTTCTTCTTGTGATCTATATGGTGGTCGGAGGACTGTGGATGAAAGTTCTGGGTTATTATTAATAAAAAAATAGACGTTAAAAAAAGTATAGAAACCGACATTTATTTTTGAAAACACTTCAGTTCTATTTAGAGGAGAAAAGTCGGTCTGATCTGTACACTTATGAAGAAGTTTGAGCAAAATCTCCAAAATTAGTTGAATTATTATAACTAATTGAAAAGAAATTATAAACAAATTGATTATTTAGAAAATGAGGGAGAAATACATATAGGACATACCAAAGATTTTTCTGCTTTTTATTTCGTTTGACCCGAGAAACATTATCCCTATTGAAGACAAGGGAACGGTTTATCCCAACATAAGGGTGACAGACCTCTGGGGTGTTTTGACGGTTGAAAACGGAGCATTAATGAGTGCAGACTGGAG
>JAKOOI010000256.1 GCA_022701475.1 Weeksellaceae bacterium | reverse complement strand
TCCTGTTGCTGGGTTCAGTGTACCTGGGCCATCCGCTGCTGCTGGTATTGCTCGGAGCCGCCTGTATTTCCGGAACGGGCATGACGTTCTGTTTTACGGCATTATCGGTGCTCGGCATACAGGAAGTAGAGCCGTCGGACTATGGAGTGGCTTCCAGCGTAGGATCCACCAGTTATTTCCTCGGCGGCGGGATAGGACTGTCTTTTATGACCTTGCTGGGCGGATTTTTCCCTTCTGATTATGCAGCCGGCGGGGTCAGCCTGCTGATCCTGGCAGGATATGCCGTTGCCGCATTGGCTGCGCTGCTGTATTTCATCATCCGCAACAGGAAGTCCGTACGGGAAGCGGCAGCCGTTTCATAAAGGTCTGTATGGGGACACATGAGAAATGGAGAAGACTTTAATATATTGCGTATATTTTAGAACACATGAGATTAAAAATCAGAGATTTTTGAGGACTGCGAGGGGAGTTTTCAACATATCTGGAATGTATTATCCGGCCTGTTTACTTTTTATCAACGGCTGTAGTTACATTAACAGATCCTACAGAAGCCTCATTTTATTGAATACATGAGAAACATAAGAAGGTACTTCGACAGGTTCAGTATAAACGTTCTTCTCATAAAAGATCACGGTATTCAGCCTCAACGATGCTCAATAATTCGGATCACAGGCTCAGCATTCACCTTCACAACCGGTTGTGTAAATGTTCATATCAATAGCATCGGGCTTCAGGCCGGTGTCGTCACAGCCATCTGCAATCCGGCTTCAGCCAAATGATGAACAGGTTCTGGCCAATTAAAATAGGGCATGTGATAAATGGGCTTTCTGATGTGTTCTGAACTGTTTTCAAAGTTTCAGTCTTTATCTTATGTGCGTTATGTGTTACGTCAGGTACGGTTACATGGCAGCAGAGCTCAGGGAATAAAATAAAAAATGCCCGGATTTTTGTCCGGGCACCACATTTTAGAAATAGAAATACGTGAAATTACTTCAGCGTAAATTTTACTTTGGTTTTGACAGCATCCGAGGAATTCCCGATCCGGGCCTCGAAGTCTCCCGGTTCCGCTACCCATTCATGCTTTTGGGCATCAAAGAAGCTTAGGGCGGTTTTGTCGATCGTAAAGGTCACTTCTTTCTGCTCTCCCGGATTCAGGTATACTTTCTCGAAGCCTTTCAGCTCTTTTTCAGGCCTTTCTACGGAAGATTTCAGGTCGGAGATATACAGCTGGGCCACTTCGGCACCGGCTTTTTTCCCGGTATTTTTAAGAGATACCGTGAAAGTAATCTTATCATCCTGGCCCATAGCAGTTTTGTCTGCTTTCGCTTTTCCGAATTCAAAAGTCGTATAGCTCAATCCATGGCCGAAGCTGAACAGCGGCTTGATTTTTTTGGTATCGTGCCAGCGGTAGCCTACGAAGATGCCTTCATTGTATGTAATGTTGATCGGGTTTTTCTGGTCTTTCCCTTTTCCGGCTGCCAGTTCTTCCTTATTTCCGGGATATTCTCCCAGCTGATGGGCAGAATTGTCTTCCAGCTTTACCGGAAATGTAAACGGCAGTTTCCCGGAAGGATTGGCGTCTCCTGCCAGTAAGGAAGCCAGTGAATTTCCGGCCTCCGAGCCCAGGTACCAGCCCTGAAGCACCGCCGGCACTTCCTTAATCCACGGCATGGCCACTGCATTTCCGGAAACCATCACTACTGCAAGGTTCTTGTTGGCTTTTGCCAGGGCTGAAATAACGTTGTCCTGGTTGTACGGTAAGCCATAGCTTTTTCTGTCATTGCCTTCGCTGTCCTGGAAATCCGCTTTGTTCAGTCCGCCGACAAAGATTACATAATCTGATTTTTTTGCCAGCTCTACGGCTTCATTCAGCAGTTCCTGCGGCGAGCGGGAATCTTTCAGGTCCTGTCCGGATTTTACGCCGTTGTATTCACCGCCGACATCCCCTACATAGCCTCTGGCATACTGCACATCCGCCTGTTTCCCGAATCTTGCTTTGATCCCGTCCAGCGGCAGGGTTTCATATTTTACTTTCAGGGAAGAGGAACCTCCGCCCACGGTCATCACCTTAATGGCATTTTCTCCGATCACGGCAATTCTTCTGGCCTTATTCATATCGATCGGGAGAACATTGCCCTGGTTTTTCAGCAGCACAATCCCTTCTTCACCGATTTCTTTTGCGACAGACCTGTGTTCTTCGGAAGCAATGTTCCCGAAAGGCTTGTTGCGGTTCATCGTGGTTTTGTAGGCCAGGTTGAGAAGCCTTGTCACCTTGTCATCCAGTTCCTGCGTGCCGGCTTTTCCGGCTTTGATGAGGTCGAGGTATGGTTTGGCCAGGTAATAATTGTCATAGGCATTTTTGGTGCCGGCGGAAAGCCCGTTGGTCCAGCTCCCGAATTCCAGGTCCAGGCCGTTGCGGATGGCCTGTTCAGTGTTGTTAACGGCACCCCAGTCGGAAACCACCACCCCTTTATACTTCCATTCTTTTTTCAGGATGTCATTGAGCAGGTATTGGTTCTGGCTGGCGTACTGGCCTTTGTACATGTCATAGGCTCCCATGATCGTCCAGGAATCCCCTTCGGTCACCGCTGCTTTGAACGGCGGCAGGTAGATTTCATACAAGGTTCTGTCGTCTACGGTCACATTGCTGGTATGGCGGAACATTTCCTGGTTGTTCAGGGCGTAATGCTTTACCGACGTAGCCACGCCGTTCGACTGTACGCCTTTGATGTAAGGCACTACCATTTTCGAGGTCAGGTAAGGGTCTTCGCCCATATATTCGAAATTCCTTCCGTTCAGCGGGGTCCTGTAAATATTCACTCCCGGGCCCAGGAGAATATCTTTCTTTCTGTAACGGGCTTCCTCGCCGAGGGCTTTCCCGTAGTTCCAGGACATTTTTTTGTTCCAGGTTGCCGAAAGAGCGGTCAGGGCAGGATAGGCGATGATGGAGTCGTTGGTCCATCCGGCCTGGTCCCATTCGTCCCACATGACTTCCGGACGTACACCGTGCGGGCCGTCGGTGGTCCAGAATTCAGGAATTCCTAATCGTGGAACACCCGGTGAACTGAATTTGGACTGGGCATGGAGCATAGCTACTTTTTCTTCCAGCGTCATCCTGGAAAGTGCGTCTTTCACCCGTTCCTCCACAGGCCTGGATTCATCCAGATAAGCCGGCAGTGTTTTGCTATCCTGAGCCGTATAAGAACCGGAAATAAGCATAAATAAACTTACAGCAGCGATTTTCTTGATCATAAAAAGCTATTTGTTGATTGGAAACAAAAATAGCAAAAATTTTATTATCTCAAATTGAGAAAATGAAAATCGGCAAAAATGGTGATTTATAACCAGTATGGCAGAGAGGCAATAGCACGGATGGGCTGTCAATGGTCAATTCCTTCGGTTCAATAATGAATTTTATTTCAGCCTGCAAATTTACCGCTGGCGCAAGCTTCCGAGCTTGTGCCCACCCTCCAACCAGCCTGAATTTAACTGTGGATAAAACTGACCCGCAGGGCGAAATTCAACATCTGTCCCCTGTCAATGGTGAATTCTACGTCAGCCTGAAAATTCACTTACACAGATAATATTCCTCCGGAATATGAATTTTCGGAGATATTAAATCAACGTGAATTCAATAGCATTTCATTTATTTTCAGATGGTTATCAAGGCGGGTCCAAGAGTCAGATGAACAAGTCATGACTTTACGTGGAATTCATTTTAATCAGCCTGAAAAACGATTGTATCTGATCATAAACACTTCTGATCTGATCTAATCCTGACAAAAGGAATTTCCGGTATCCGGCTTGCCCTTCAGCCTTGCCATCCGGTCTCTGCTTCGGGTTCACATTAAACGAGAGTCGCATCGATCAATAGCGTCGGGCTTTAGCCCGACGTCATTATAGCGGCATACATGGGGCTTTAGCCGAAACTTATCCGCATTTGGTTGAAGCCGGATCATCATGCATTCCGTAGTAAATGGGCTGAATCAATCCTATTGACCATACACCTGATTTTACATCGAGCTCACGTTAATTACTGCTTGCGCAAGCATCACACTTGTGCCCATACAATCCAACCATCCTCAAATTCACCTGCACAGCAAAATTCATCATTGCTGTTTTCAGGAGCTGTTTCCGGCTCTCCGCTCATACTCCTCGCACCGACTCACGCCAACCTGCTCCGCCGCTAAACCCAAAATGCGCTCAAACCTTCCCGTCCTGCTGTGGGGTAACCGCTGGGATCCGGGCTATTGACGGAAGAGCCTGTAAAAACCTAACGGGTTTTCAAAACCCGTTAGGTTTGCTTGTCAATGGTCAATTCCTGCGGGTCAATGGTGAACTCTTAACCTTAGCCTGAGATTCACTTGCGAAGCAAAATTGACTCGCAAAGCGAAATTCACCATTCACCGCTGGCGAAAGTTTTCACGTTTGTATCTGTAAAATCAGTCCCAGCCCTTTACGGCGCCGGATTTAAAAATTTGCTTTGCTTTCCGGAGAACTTCCTCCGACTGGTAGGCTTTGACAAAATTCTTCACTTTGTCAGTGTTCCGGTTATCCTGCCGGGAAACGATCAGGTTGACGTAAGGCGAATCCCTGTCTTCTTTCAGGATTCCCTGTTGATCCGGGTCCAGCCCGGCCTGAACGGCAAAATTATTATTGATAACAGCGATAACCACCTCCTGGTCATCAAGTACCCTCGGAAGCTGGGGCGCTTCGATCTCCAGGATTTTCAGCTGTTTCGGGTTATCCGTAATATCGGTTACTTTCGGCAGTAAGCCGATTCCTTCTTTCAGTTTCAGCAGTCCGTTTTTCTGGAGCAGAAGCAGGGAGCGTCCGCCATTGGTAGGATCATTGGGAATGACAATGGTGCTTCCGTCCCGAAGTTCACTGATGGCTTTGATCTTTTTTGAGTAAGCCACAATGGGGTAAAGAAACGTTTTGCCCGCAATGGCAAGCTGATAGCCTCTCTGCCTGGATTGTTCATTCAGGTAAGGGACATTCTGAAAGGCATTAGCGTCAATATCGCCGGTGTTCAGGGCTTCGTTGGGGACTACATAGTCGTTGAAGGATATGAGTTCCACTTCCAGGTTGTATTTTTCTTTCGCGACTTTCTTCGCCGCTTCGGCAATTTCCTGCTCCGGACCCGCAATAACACCTACTTTTATGTAATTCGGATCCTCTTTTTTAGTGGATTGGCAGGCGGTGAATAAAAGCAGGAATGCTGTTACCAGCCCGGGAATTGTTATTTTTTTCATTGTCAATTATTTTATATGGAGAAGATGGATGAATGGATCAAAGCGGGAAATCCGGAAACCGGCGGATCAGCAGAAAGGAGTTCTTAAAATAGGTCAATTCTCACAAACCTGTTCCTTCCTGCCGTAGGTTCCGCCTGTCGGTAACTGAATAACAGCAATCCGGCCACCACACTATTTCACATTCACATTATTTAAAATCAAAGTTTATCTTAAGCATACGGTTACCGGTGGTCAAAATATTTTGCCAGACGGTCCCCGGAAAACTGGATGATAAAAACCAGGGCCACCAGTAAAGCGAGCACCAGATTCATAATCAGGGCATCATATCCGATGTAGCCGTACTGATAACCGATCTGTCCCAGGCCGCCTGCACCCACTGCGCCGCCCATCGCCGAATATCCCACTAAGGTAATCAGCGTAATGGTGGCGTTGTTGATCAGCGAAGGCAGCGCTTCCGGCAGCAGGACTTTCCTGATGATCTGGAACGGAGTGGCACCCAACGCCCGTGCGGTCTCAATCAGTCCGGCCGGAATTTCGAGTAAGCTGTTTTCCACCAGCCGGGCGATGAAAGGCGCGGCACCGATACTCAGCGGAACCAGTGCCGCATTCACTCCGATTGAAGTCCCTACAAGGCTCCTCGTAAAAGGAATCATCCATACGATCAGGATAATAAACGGGATCGAACGGAAAATATTCACCAGAACAGATAAGATCCGGTTGTAAAGGCCGTTTTCCAGCAGCTGCCCTTTCCGGGTCAGGAAGAGGAAAATCCCGACCGGCATGCCCAGCACAAACCCGAAAAATCCCGAGACGAATGTCATATACACCGTTTCCCACACGCCCTTTGATAAAAGGGAAATTACTGTATCACTAAGCATATCCTCTTACCGTATTTTGTATTTTCTGCCGGTTGAAATAATAGATAGCCTGCTGGTTTTCTTCTTCTTTCCCCTGGAGCTGGAGCAGCAGCTTGCCGAAATTGGAATCTCCAAGATACTCAACATCCGCTTTCAGGAGCTTGTAAGGGATTTTATATTTATCATAAATAATGGAAAGCAGTTCTTCCACGGAGATTTCTGCATTCACTTCCACTTCTACCAGCGGGAAAAGCCCGGCCTGGGGCTGCTGCTGTAGTTTTTTGTTCAGTTCCTGGGGTATATTCATAACGCCGGTATTTAAAAATTGTCTGATGATCGGATGTTCTTTATCCGAAATGATTTTGCTGAGTGTGCCTTTGGCAACCAGTTTTCCCTGGTCGATTACCGCTACATGGTTACAGACGGAACGGATGACTTCCATTTCATGGGTAATCAGCAGTATGGTGATGCCCAGTCTCCGGTTGATGTCCCGCAACAGCTGGAGGATAGACTGTGTGGTGGCGGGATCCAGTGCGCTGGTAGCTTCGTCGCAGAGCAGGAGATAGGGGTCATTGGCCAGTGCCCTGGCTATAGCTACCCGCTGTTTCTGCCCTCCGGAAAGACTTTTGGGATATTCGCCGGCTTTGTCTTCAAGCCCGACGATCTTCAGCAGATCGTTCACTTTCCGGGATATTTCAGCTTTCGGAACGGAATCAAGTTCCAGCGGAAGGGCAATATTTTCAAAAACCGTCCGGGAGGAAAGCAGGTTGAAATGCTGGAAGATCATCCCGATCTTTTTCCGCTCGCGGGCCAGCTGTTTCGGCGGCAATGCCGTGAAATCCTTACCGTTGATGATGATTTTTCCGCTGTCCGGCCTTTCTAGGAGGTTTACCGTACGGATCAGGGTGCTTTTTCCAGCCCCCGAAAACCCAATGATGCCTACGATGTCACCCTGTTCAACCGTCAGGTTTACACCATCCAGCGCCTTAAAGGACTGCTTTTTCCGGTAAAAGGTTTTTGAAATGTTTTGGATGTCTATCATTTTGAAATTCAGTTCATTAATAATAAATAAAGGCTTTACCAAGTGGTAAAGCCTTTAAAATAAATATATAAAAGTAAGGTCAACCACTGAAATCCGGATACCAAGGCATACAGCATAGCATCATGTTCATGATGTAAGACTTCTTCATTGAATGGTACCTGAATGTTGTTTCCATTATCATTTCCTGACTTAAATACGCTGGCAAAGATAAAACATAAATCTTTAATAGTCCACCAAAAGAGTAGACTTTTTGTTTTAAATTTTTAATTTTATATTTAAGATTCTGTTTATCAGTGTATTAATTTTATACAACATCCAGCGGCTGGTGCTATAAAAAGAATGGAAGTTTAAAATAACAGTCAAGAATACAATTAATTTCCAGGCTCTGGGTTAATTCTGGTTAGTTAACAGGTTCTGTTACATTGAAATGACGCTGCATCACTTAACAATCGGAACATCCTTCAACCTATTTACATGAAGTCTGAAAAACATAAGCCTGCTTAAATCCCTGAACCGAAATTATCATAGATCATGATCATCGTCCGGCAAACCCTTTATCTTCGCAAAAGAAACCTGCCGGTAAGATAACAGCAGGTTAGGTTTCAGATCATTAATTGTAAAACAGAATATATATGGAAACAACAGAAGTCGTATTGGGAAAGGTAAAAGGCGAAGTACAGCTGTTCTCGGATGGAATGAAGGCCGGAAAAATGGACATCTCAGTAACCGGGGAAAAGTTAACCGTCTATCATACGGAAGTCAGTCCGGCATATGAAGGAAAAGGATTCGCAAAGCTCCTGCTGGAGAAGCTGGTATCGTATGCACGGGAAAACGGACTGAAAATTGTACCGCTGTGTCCGTATGTCCACGGACAGTTCAGAAGACATCCGGAAGAATATGCTGATGTCTGGCTGAAACAGGGCGAAGACACGGAGAAACGATAGATAACAGACTGGCAGATAAAAGGCGCACAGATCGTGGAGAAGCATCCCCGGAGGTGAGAAGTCTTGTTGTTTGTTTTGTAACTTTAATAAAAATAAAATGAGATCAACCGATGCATGAACAATTACTTTTAATTCTCGGACTTCTGCTGGTCGTGATGATGCTGGTGATGC
>JAKOOI010000250.1 GCA_022701475.1 Weeksellaceae bacterium | reverse complement strand
GTCAACTTCACCGTCCAAGAAGGTCTGGATGCCATAAGGGATGTGATTTATCACCTGGAAACCTATGACGTGACTACCGTACGGGCATCCACTCCCATGTATCTTCTGGCAAGGGTGATTAAATCGATGGGGATTAAAATGGTCCTGTCCGGGGAAGGTTCCGACGAGCTGTTCGGAGGCTACCTGTACTTCCACAAAGCACCGGATGCAAAAGAATTCCATGATGAAACCGTCCGGAAGCTGGGAAAACTGCATCTCTACGACTGCCTGAGAGCCAACAAAGCCCTGATGAGCTGGGGCATCGAGGGCCGGGTGCCGTTCCTGGACAAAGAATTCATGGATATCGCCATGGCTGTCAACCCAAAGGATAAAATGGTAAATGCCGCCGAAGGAAAAATTGAAAAATGGGTACTCCGGAAAGCCTTTGAAGACCTGCTGCCCGAATCCATTGCCTGGAGACAGAAGGAACAGTTCTCTGACGGTGTAGGCTATTCATGGATCGATACCCTTAAATCAGTTGCCGAACAGGAAGTAACGGATGAAATGATGGCCCACGCAAAATTCCGATTTCCGCTGAATACCCCGCAGAACAAGGAAGAATACCGGTACCGGACTATCTTTGAGGAACACTTCCCGAGCGAGACGGCAGCTGCCACAGTGCCTTCGGTTCCTTCCGTAGCCTGCTCCACCCCGATTGCCCTGGAATGGGACGAAGCCTTCAAAAACATGAATGACCCAAGCGGAAGAGCCGTGAAAGTGCATGAAACCTCCTATGGGGAAACGGCGGAAGCATAATAGGTGGAATGGTCAATGGTGAATGGTCAATTTTAGCGGGAGTCTTTGTTTGAATTTTTGTTTCCTTGCAATTAACAGACTTGTTTTAATTGCGAAAGCTTTTAACACATCAGTTACATGAGATTTTAGATTGATGGATTGTGCATATTTTAGAGCACATGAGAAAAAAATCAAAGATTTTTATTGGTATTCATATTTCTAACGTGAATTCGGAGAAGAAATCAGATAGCATTCATAAGAAATAACAAAAAGAACAGCAGGTGAATTCGCCCCGAAGGGGCGTCATGATCATAGCCCCGGGTGAAACCCGGGGTTTAAAGAAAGCACCCGACAGCAACGAGCCCTGAAGGGGGCGAAACTTGTTTATTAAGATAAATCAGGAATAATGAAATCCGCAGGCTTATCTGTAGGATACCATCTGTTCAATGATTACCCTCATTCAGAGCTTTAACTTACCTGTATATCATCTACCCGGGCGGTATCCAGCGCTATTTATATCACCCTTTCAGGGCTGATTTATTTATACCTCGGATTTAAACTATTGAAAATAAGACAGATACTATCAAATTCATGTTATTTCCATAGCTGAGAAGTCCGGGTAACATATTACATAGTTTAATTTTTAACCACAAACCGAAGGTTCGACGCAGTTAAAAGTCACAAAAGACACTCATGCGGCATAAAGAAATTCATATCTGACGCTGCTGAAGCACACAGAAGTCTTTAAAAATCAAAGATTTTTTTGATCCGTTAAGCTAAAATCCAGACCGTTTTAAATATGCGGAATGATCCTGTTATTGGAAAAATGCGATGGCATAAAGATGTTGAATGATTTATCAGCATGAAAGGCAAATGTTATAAATGCCTCCGTTGGCTACTGACAATCCTATCCGGAATAAGGTAAAAATACAATCGGGAAAAAAGGTTGAATCCATATCCGGAATACAGGTCCGGGAATATAAATAGTCTTCCTGGTTTAGCCTGATTTATCTTTCCCTGAAGCTGATTTCTGTAAAATTTTATCAATCCCGTAGCCATACAGGATTTTCTTTTAAATACCCGTTAATAATATTGTCAGAATTTAACCGTTAATCAAAAATAATATCTAATAAATAATTATATTTGGAAATCGAAAATATCAATTATAAAAAAATGAGAAGAAACATTACGCTCTTATTTGCTGTATTATCCATGACATTCGTATTCGGACAGGGAAAATATGGGAAATACCTCAGCTCCAAAAAACTTGCGATGACGTATAAAAGCGTGAAGGAAGGTGATAAAGAAGACTTTTACCAACAATATTACTGGCTGGTAAAAGCGGAGCAGCTGAAAACCTTTCCGCACCTGAAGGACGTAAAACCTAAAGTCCTGTATGAGTTTGTGAAGAAAGTAAATCCCCAGAATCCTACCAAAAAACTGGATGCCAGAGGTAAAGAACTGAGAGAAACTGCAGAATTATCCCTGAACCAGTATTTCAAGAATAAAAGCCTGGAGAACAACTCCGTATTGATGTACAACCTGGAGACCTACGTAGATCCTTCGAAAGGAGAATACTATACCAAAGTGGACCCGGAAAAGATCAAAGAGCTGGTCCCGAAAGAGCTTTTTGCATTTAATTCCGTCAACAGGAATACCGGGGAAGATAAAACCTATTACCTGTGGATCGACAAGGCAAAGGACGATTTTAATATTGTAGACATTATCCCTGAAGAAAAAGAAAACAAAGCCTTTTATGCAAGAGTGAAACAGTACCTGCCAGGCTATAAATTTTCCAAATACGTACCTTCCGTTAAGAAAGGAACCAAAACGGACAGAACGGATGCAGACTACTATTACATCATGCCTTTTGAACAGAATACCGATAACATCGAGTATAAAACAAAAGATTTCAAAAACTATGAACTGAGCCAGTACAAAAAAGCCGGTGAAGAATGGAAAGGGGTTGAAAAGCCAAGAAGATAAACCGAAAGTCCTGTGATTGCCTCACAGGACTTTTATTTTTATACCGCCTGAAGACGTAAAGGAATAAATATTGCTGTACCCAGCAGCAATCATTCTTTATTTGCTGAATTTAAAATAAATCCGGTTCGTTACGTCCCGGTGAAAATACTATGTCAGAAGCCGCTTCGCCATCTACTCCGGTAAAAAAAATACTACCGCTGATCCTCGCCACCGCCATCTTTATGCAGATGCTGGATTCCACCATCCTCAATACTTCCCTGCCTGCTATTGCCAGGGACCTGAAAGAATCGCCGCTCGATATGCAGAATGCCATCATCAGCTACGTGTTGACCCTGGCGGTCTTCATGCCGGCCAGCGGGTTCCTGGCCGACCGTTTCGGGACGAAAAAAATATTTATCTTTTCCCTGATTCTGTTTGGCCTGGGTTCCCTCTTCTGTGCACTTTCCCAGAACCTCACGCATCTGGTGATCTCGCGGGTGATCCAGGGAGTCGGGGGAAGCCTCATGACCCCGGTCGGCAAGCTGGCCCTGATTAAAACCTTTGACAAGAACGAGCTGCTGAAAGCCATGAATTTTGCCATCATTCCGGCGCTCATCGGCCCCGTACTGGGACCATTGGTCGGAGGCTATATGGTGGATTACCTCTCCTGGCACTGGATCTTCCTCATCAATATTCCGATCGGGATCATGGGTATTGTCCTCGGACTGAAATATATGCCGAATTACCGTTCTGCCGATGTGGATTTTGACCTGAAAGGATTCCTGATTTTCGCGGCAGCTTCCCTCCTGCTTTCCGTTTCGCTGGAATTGTTCGGGGACATGCAGAACATCACACCGGTACTTGTGGTCTTTATTCTCGGTTTTCTCTTTATGTACTATTATTACCGGCACGCCAAACGCGACGACAGCCCTATTTTCCCGCTGAGCCTTTTCCAGGTAAGGACCTTCAGGGTGGGAATCATCGGGAACCTGGCTACCCGGCTGGGAATCAGCTCCGTTCCGCTTTTACTGCCGCTGATGATACAGATTGCCTACAAACAGTCGGCCGTCACTTCCGGATGGATCATTGCCCCGATGGCCCTTACCGCCATGTTCGGGAAATCCTACGTCATTAAGATCCTGGACAAATTCGGGTACCGGCAGACATTAATGGTAAATACCTTCATCATCGGCACCCTGATCTGTTTAATGGCTATTCCGTCCGTCCATACTTCGCTGTACTGGTTTATTCCGATTATTGCCGTACTGGGCTTCTTCAACTCCATCCAGTTCACTTCCATGAATACCATTTCCATTGCTGATCTCCGTAATTTCCAGACCAGCAGCGGAAATTCCCTGATCTCGGTCAATCAGCAGCTCGCCATCGGGTTCGGGATTGCTTTCGGACTCATCGTTTTAAAAATCTTTGAAAATACGGACCTGATCAACGGTGAAATGCACAATGCCTTCCGGTACACCTTCCTCACCGTAGGCATCCTCACCATCATTTCCGGATTTGTCTTCCGCAGGCTGCATGTCTCCGACGGAAAAAATATGCAGTCGAAGGAAGATTAAACCTCATAGGTTTTTAACCTACATCTTAAACCATGACAGTTGATTCCAGCAATTGAATACTACTTGTATATAAAATAATTTTAAAACCTTCCGGACTCCTGATAAGAAGCCATTTTATAATGCCTCAACAAATAATCATAAATCAACAATTCAAACAACCGTTGATCGGAAACAAAAAGCCTGTTGGTATTCATATGAAATATGCTGCTAAAAAAACGTTGTAAAGATATTCCCAAAGATCTGTTTCTATGATGATAAAGAATATTACGTAGTATTGCGCTGCATTCTTCAATGTTAAAAAGAGCAGTATCTCTCTCCTCTGAAAATGCCTCATTTTGAATAAATTCCAAATATTTTGGTTTAAACGCTCTATACTTTTTATCTAGTTGAGAATTAAACTTTTTATCTGCAGCAAACTCTTGTTTGAAAGCTGTATTGAAATCTTTGATCCAATCTAATTTTTCCTGAACTGAGAGATCGAGTTTACTCAAAATTTCATCAATATAAAAGAGAGAGACAATAATTTTTTCCTCATCATCATAATGTAGGCATTGCAGAGTGAATTCACTGTTTAGCCAAAATAAAGTTTCACTGTCTTCAATGGTACTTTCACCATAGCGTTCCATCTCCCGGTTATATGTATCGATCAGAACATTATAAATTTCTCCGCTTTCAATATACGCTTTTAATCTTTCATTAATTTTATGAAGAATCTTGTTATAATCATTAGTATCATTTAGCAGAAATCTTATTCTCAAATGCGGCTTAGGATCATTATAACGAATAAAAAACCATTTTGAAATATAAATGTTTTCCTTCAGATATTCCACCAGAGGTTGTATCGCTTCTTCTAATAGTAAATCGGCAGTTTTTACACCTGTATAGATTTTCAGGTAAAGCCATTCGCTTCCCGGCGGGAATTTTCTCTTCATTACAACAGCTATTTAATTTTTATACATGGGGAAAATGAATTCTCTTTTGAAATCATCGTTCTCATTGTATAAGAATTCTTCTATAATGATAAGTTCTTCATTTTTCACTGAATCAATAAACATTTTTATCAGATCATAATTTTCTAAATTTACAGTGAGCTTATTATCCGATTTCACCCATTGTACCCATTGAGGGATTTGCTTTAATTTTCTCCAACTTTCCACCTCTGATAAAAACTGGTCTTTATTATTTATAAGCAATGAGAATTTCTGGATTTCTTTATTAGTAATTCTCCAAGATGCTTTTG
>JAKOOI010000212.1 GCA_022701475.1 Weeksellaceae bacterium | reverse complement strand
CCGGCGGCCGATAAAAAACAGATTCCCGTACACAACTGGGAATAATCTGATACCGATGTTATAAAAAGAGACTGTCAATGTAATGGCGGTCTCTTTTTTGTTGCCTTGGAGGAAGGGATTGGGTGATGGATGATGGATGATGGTTGATGGTTGATTGTTAATGGTTAATGGTTAATGGTTAATGGTTGATTGTTGATTGTTGATTGTTGATGATTAATGGGTTTTCTACAGGGCAGGAGGTTAATGGTATAATGGCAGTGAAAATTTCTGATTTTCTTCTTTGTGTTCTGTAATATTTTCAAAGCATTCATCTGAATATTATGTTCCTTATGTGCTGAAAATACGCATCACTCTGATAGTATTGCCTGTCCGGTTGCTTTGCATGATTTTTAGTCTTAAGCCATAAGTCGTAAGTTAACCCCAAGCAGCCATCCATCCGCTTATATAAAGTCATACACTCCGTTTTTCCAGCCCAGTACTTTTGAAGCATCTGCCTTCAGCCACTTTTTGAGAACGGTGGCATAGACCTTCCTGAAATCTTCCGTGTAGACCAGATCGCCTTCATTCAGGCGGGTAAGATCGGGCAGCGGATTGAGAAGGCCTTTTTTCTTCAGGCCGCCGCTGATGAAGAACATCTGATTGGCCGTACCATGATCGGTACCATTGCTGGCGTTCTGGGCAACGCGTCGTCCGAATTCGGAGAAAGTCATCAGCAGGATATTATCAAAGAGTCCGTTGTTTTTCATATCTTCCGTAAATGCTTTGATCGTATCATTGATATCCCGGAAAAGCTTCTGCTGGCGTTCATTCTGGTTCACATGGGTGTCGAAACTCCCGACGGAAAGGTAGTACACGCGGGTATTGATGTCAGATCTGATCAGGGATGCCACGGTCCTGAAGTCTTTTCCCAGCTGGGAATCCGGATAGGCCTGACCTGTTTTCTGCGCCTTGCTTTTTTCAAAGATATAACCGGCATTGTTGATGGTAGAACCGAGTGTCTGATAAAGATAGGAAACCGTTTCGTCTTCATGGTGATGGTCATACAGGGAGGTAAAATACTTTTCCTGACTGGTCTGGTAGAGCCTTTTCGGATCTTTGAAGGCAAAGGCTTTATTGTGCTCGCCTTTCAGGGCCAGGCTCAGCATGTCGTCAACCTCCAGGGCCTGGGTAGGGTGTTCGCAGCGGTAGCATTCTTCATCCAGGAACCTTCCCAGCCATCCGGAATCCAGGTATTCGTCGCTGCGGCTGGCAGACTGCCAGATGTCCATGCTCCGGAAGTGGGATTTGTCAGGATCGGGATAGCCCACATTATTCAGCACGGAAAGCTCACCGTTATCGTACAGCTCTTTGAAATAGGGGAGTGCCGGGTTGATCCCGGTTTCATCATCCAGTGAAAGTGCATTCCTGACGGCAATACCGGCCCGTTCCCTGAAATAAATATCGTTCCTGACAGGAATGATGGTATTGAGGCCGTCATTTCCACCGGTGAACTGAAGGACGACCAGGACTTTCTGTTCCGGTTCCAGGGCTTCATCAATGGTCAGGGCTTTCAGGAAGCCGGGCATCAGCAGCGATGCGGTGGCCAGCGAGCTTATTTTGAGAAATTCTCTTCTTTTGATCAGCATACGAGTGGATTTATCGTTCAACGGCCTGCTTCATATCATGGAAGATGGTTTTTACATCAGCTGATACTCAGGAGTGCACATAAGGTTAATGATATTCATTTTCACGGAACCGTCCGAGAAGTTTTTTACGGAGTTCATATCAGGTAAAGTACTGCTCTGGAGCAGGTAATCTGCGATATTCTTTCCGGCGAATATTTTTTCCAGCTGTCCCCAGTCGATGGTGATCCCGGGATTTTTAAATCCCTTTCCTAAAGGATCTGCAGACCTGGTTTTCAGGCCCATTGTGAGGTCGTCATCATCCTTCGGCTGGTAATCGAGGGGCCGTAATCCTGACCAGATCTGCGGGATCTGAAGCCGCAGCATCAGGGTGGAACTGTCGATCCAGGACTTCCCGCCGGGCCAGCCGGCTACATTGGGCGGATGGAAAAGCATCTGCCCCAGCAGTTTCTGGTAGACGATGAGGTTTTCAGGTTTCCCGATGTCCATCGGCAGCGCACGCATGATTCCGGCCATCAGTTCTATGGGAGACTTGATCCGGGTGCCGATGTTTTTCCGGTCGTAAAACCATGGAGCTGAAAAAATATCCCTCATCAGGCTTTTAATATCGTATCCGGAAGCGTAGAACTTTTCACTCAATACATCTACTGTCGGCCCGTCTGCATTTTCATTCACAAAAAAGCGGTAAATTTTTGCGGTAATGAACCGTGCCGTAGCTTTTTGCCCCAGGATGATGTCCAGAACATCCGTTCCGTCAAAATGTCCTGTTTTTCCCATAAATGTTTTTTCACCTTCGTCATGGGTTCTCTTTTTTTCTGCAAAACGGCCGTCTTTGTCATAGCTCCAGCCGGTAAATGCCCGGGCAGCTTCCCGGATGTCCTTTTCGGTATAACTTCCGCGCCCCATCGTAAAAAGTTCCATCACTTCACGGGCAAAGTTTTCGTTCGGATGGTCTTTTTTATTCTGCTGGTTGTTCAGGAAATTCAGCATAGCCGGCGACCGGCTGACTTCATACAGAAGGTCTTTGAAATTCCCCAGTGCATTTTTACGGATTACATTCAGCAGCTGACCGTTGAATTCGGGATTCTGTACCCTTGACGCAAAATGCCCGTGCCAGAAAAAGGCCATCTTTTCGCGCAGCTGTTCCCTGCTGTTGACCATTTTATCCAGGAAATTCAGGTTCAGTTCTTCGTTCTGCTGCCGGTAGATCTTCTGCATTTCCTTTTTCTTTTCCGACGGCGAAGCATAATCCATGGAATTAATGGTTTCCTTTTCAGAGGTGTGATACCCGATAGCTGAAAAGTCTTCTTCATGTAACAGTTCTTCCAGCAATTCAGAAGTATCTGTGGTATGCAGGCGATCAAACCAAGCGGTTTCCACACCGAATCCTGCCCGCCAGAGCAGATGCTTATTATGAATAAAAGAAGGAGCCGGCATAGACAGAGGTTTATTTTTTGATCGTTACGGTACGGGAAAGTTAAATTAATATCGGTTAAGGTTTGTTAAAGAACGGGGATCGGGTTGTACCGAATTATACCTTATGTATGACAGCTCCTGTATTCTCGGAACGCTCATTACAAACTATTTAAACAAACATTTAAATTTTAAATACCTGATAAATTACTGATAATCAAAATAATGAGTGCTTATTCTATGTTAAACTTAATTTAATCATTGTGCTTGGCACGATTTTTACAGCAGTCAGCATAGCAAAAATTTAAAATCAGAAGTATGAAAATGTTTAAACAGGCAGTACTGTTAGCCGGCGTTTTGACGGCAGGTGCGTTAAGCGCACAGAGTGCACAGATGAATAATATGATTAAAGTGGGTGCTAACGTAGGACTGGCAGTACCATCTGATAACCTTTCTGCTGCCGTAGGCGTGGATGTGGCTTATCAGAACCTGATTACGCCGGGCTTCGGACTGGGTATTGCAACAGGATATACCCATTATTTCGCCAAGGACAATAACGGATATGACAATAATGACGTAGGCGTAATTCCTGTCGCGGCATTGTTAAGGATCTATCCTAAACAGACCGGGTTTTATTTCGGAACCGATATCGGATACGGAATCCTGGTAGGGAATGATAAGGTAGCGGCAAACTCCGTAATGGACAGGCCGGGCGGAGGTTTTTACCTGAAGCCTGAAATAGGATATCACAACCGTGACTGGAACTTCTTTCTCCAGTATCAGAAAGTATTTGTAGGAAACAACGGCGACCTTCCGGGCCAGGACTACAATGTGGGTAACATTGGAGCAGGCTTTTCTTACAATATTCCATTAGGGAAGTAGTTAGATTTAAGATAAGCAATTATTAACCAAACCTTTTCGATTTTTTGAAAAGGTTTTTTGGTTACAACGGGAACTTACGAAAAGTATTATTATATTTGATAAAATTTGAGGTTATGAATTTGAATCCGAAATTTCCACTTTATTTACCGGGCGTGAAAAATACCGGCAACGATAATGTGTCTATCATTGGCGCAAACCTTCGTGAAGACGTAACCACTCTGGGTTATTATATTTCCGGTAACGGAGCGATTGAAGTTAAAATACAGCAGGATTACCCTACCAAAGAATATGCTTCCTTCTCAGACATCCTGAAAAAATTCATACAGGATAACGGGCTGGACAACGTAAAACGGTTCGGAATGGCTGTTCCAGGCCCTGTGCTTAACGGAAAAAGCAGCCCGGAACGACTGGGATGGGAGCTGAATCTGGAAGAATATTCAGGAGCCTTCGGTTTCGAAAAAGCAGAAATGCTGAATGACCAGGAAGCTGCCGCTTACGGAATGGCCCTTCTGGAAGATAATGACCTGGAACCGATTTATTCCAGCGGACACCTGGAAAAAGGAAACGTGGCCATCCTGGCTCCCGGAAACGGACTTGGAGAAGCCGGATATTTCTTCGACGGAAAATACCTGAGGCCTTTTGCTACGGAAGGCGGACACTCCGAATTTTCTCCCAGAACCAATGTAGAGGTGGAATTCTACCAGTTCCTGAACAATATTTACGGTATTGTAAGCTGGGAAAACGTACTCTCAAAAACAGGATTATTCAATATCTACCGTTTCCTTAGGGATGTAAAGAGGCATCCTGAGCCGGAATGGCTTGCAGAAAGGCTGTCAAACGGAAACTTCGTGCAGGAGCTTTACAAAGCAGCGGTGGAAGAAGATGTCATGATCTGCAAGATTGCACTGGATACCTTCCTGGAATTCCTTGCCCGGGAAGCCAATAACCTGACCCTTAAGCTTAAAGCAACGGGCGGGCTGTTCCTTTCAGGGGACATTCCTCAGGAAATCAGAGCCTATGTCAACAAAGACAAATTCTACGAAAAGTACAAAATCAGCGACAAAATGGAAGAAATGCTGAAAAACATCCCGATTTACCTGGTGAAGCAGAACCATATGGCATTAAACGGCATTGCTCTGTATACAGCTTATTACCACCAGGACTGATAGTATACGGTCACCACTTAAAAAATACATAATAAGAAAAACTCCGGAATTCCCGGAGTTTTTCTTTGTTCCAGGTATGTGATGAAAGTTATTGAATTTATTGATGTACATCAAGGCTATCTTTCACTGCAGTTGATTACATTTGCATCCGTAAATAATATATAAACTTTATTCCAATGAAAAAATTATTCTTGTTATCAGTACTGGCCAGCGGACTTGCATTCGGACAGCTGAAAAAAGTGATGGCCTCCGACGTTCAGTGGTGGGGATATAAAATTGCAAAATCCGAAGCCAGCTCCCATACCGGAACCATAAAGGTGAAGAACGGAGAGATGATGATGAAAGGAAACCAGCTTACAGGCGGTACTTTTGTGCTGGATATGACTTCCATCAATGCAACTGACCTTACCGGCGAATACCAGCAGAAACTGAACGGCCACCTGAAGAACGGCGATTTCTTCGAAGTGGAAAAGTTCCCTACAGCCACTTTTAAAATTACCGGAATCAAGAAGAACAATGATAATGTCTATACTTCTCTGGTGTCAGGAAACCTGACGGTAAAAGGAAAAACCAACCCTGTGTCTTTCCCTGCAAAAATTACTTACGGCAATGGAGCGGTAACCCTGCAATCCAAGAAATTCACAATCGACAGACAGAAGTTTGATGTGACTTATAAGTCTACCATGCAGGATGTCCTTGTGAAAGATGATATCGAAATGCTGGTAAAAGTAACAGCCAAATAATTTAATCAAAAAAAGATTGTTAAAAGTGTAGAAGTTCTACACTTTTTTTTATTTTTGTTGAATTGTAAATAAAAAAGAATGAAAAGATTATTATTGTTTGCTATGATGTGCATCAGCATGTCTTTTGTTTTCGCTCAGAAGAAAGGAGATAAAGTGGTGAAGGTAACCTCATCCGAAATCAGATGGTGGGGATACAAGGTAGTGAAGACGGTTCCGACTACCCATTCCGGAACGGTAAAGCTGAAAAGCGGTAAATTTACTTTTGATAAAACCGTCCTGGTAGACGGTGAATTTGTGATCGATATGAAATCCATCATGGCCGGAGATGTTTCTGACGAAGATCAGGTAAAGCTGACCAACGACCTGAAAAGTTCCAACTTTTTTGAGGTTAAGAAATTTCCGCTGGCAAAATTCCACCTTACGAAAATTATTCCCCTGGCAAACAGCGAATTCAATTCTACCGTATATGGAGACGTTACCATTAAAGGCGTAAGAAAAACAATTACCTTTCCGGCTAACGTATACATCACCCAGTTTACGGTTGTAGTGGAATCAGCTAAATTCTCTCTGAACAGAAGGGACTTCAAAGTATTCTACCAGTCTTCCCTGAAAGATTACTTCATCAAAAACGAAATGGATATCCAGTTTAAGCTTTCTACCGAAAAGCTGGACAATGAAAACAGGACGCCTGTTAAGAAAAAGAAATAATTTTAAAAAAGCGGCTTCCGAAGAAGCCGCTTTTTTTTATTTTAGCCGTATGAAAATTTATGTAGTAAGCGGCCTGGGCGCAGATTTTAAAGTGCTGGAAAAAATCCGATTTCCGGAACAGCATGAAGTTGTTTTCATCGACTGGCTTATTCCGGAAAAAAATGAAACCTTTCCTCATTACGTTATGCGGATGGCTGAAAAAATAAATGATTCGGAACCCTTTTATCTGGTCGGCTATTCTTTCGGCGGTATTATGGTTCAGGAAATCAACAAGCTGAAGCCTGCTGAAAAGGTGGTGATCCTGGGAAGCATCAGATCTGATAAGGAAAAATCCCGGCTGATCAGGACCGGCCAGCTGACCCGGATCCCGAGATTGCTTCCGGTCACTTTTTTCAATGAAAGAACCACCAGTATCTATTCGGTGATCAGGAAGTTTTTTGATCCTAAGAACCCTAAAGTTCTGCAGTATTTTCAGGTCCGCGATCCATACTACCTGAAGTGGTCCGTTGAAAAGATCTCCGACTGGAAATTTGAGGAAAGTCCGGAAGTTATACAGATCATGGGCGACCGGGATATCGTATTCCCTATTAAAAACTGTCGTCCGGATTATATTATTAAAGGGGGTACTCACCTGTTTCCGGCTACAAAATCAAAAGAAGTGTCTCAGATATTAAGGGCGGTATTGAAATAAATCATATTTTATTTGTTATTAATATAAATTTAACGGGGGGGTGTCTGTTTTATTTTGTGTTTTTATAAAATTATTATGTAGTTTTGCAGGGATAAAATACAAATTTCATGAAAGTAGGCTTAAAATGGATCGTTTCTTTTTCAATCATCTGCCTGGTCGCTGTCGGCGGGCTGTTCTGGAGCCCGGCTACTGATCTTCCTGATACCGGGGAATTCCTGACCGAAGATAAGATTGTCGGCGCTGATGTAGCCTGGATTCTCGCAGCAGCAGGGCTAGTCCTTCTTATGACGCCCGGACTTTCTTTTTTCTATGGCGGAATGGTGGGAAAAAAGAATGTGATTTCCACTATGCTGCAGAGCTTTATCGCATTGGGTGTGATTTCAATCGTATGGGTGGTGGTCGGTTTTTCCCTTTCCTTCGGGGATTCGATCGGGTTTACCATTGATGGAGAACATTACGGAATCATCGGGAACCCTTTCAGCTATCCGTTTTTCAGCGGCGTAGGGGTATTGCCGCACAAAGCAATGGCCTCTACCATCCCGTTCATCCTCTTTGCCTTATTCCAGATGAAGTTTGCCGTTATTACCCCGGCACTCATTACCGGTTCGTTTGCCGAACGGGTACGTTTTATCTCTTACCTTCTGTTCATGATCCTGTTCAGCCTGTTCATCTATACACCGCTTTGCCACATGGTCTGGTACCCGGACGGATTGCTTAATAAATATTTCGGAGTAAAGGATTTCGCGGGCGGAACCGTAGTGCACATGAGCGCAGGTTTTGCTGCGCTGGCCGGAGCCATGGTTATCGGCAACCGGAAACGGCCTCATCATGAGCCTTCCAATATCCCGTTTGTCCTGCTGGGAACAGGAATGCTTTGGTTCGGCTGGTTCGGGTTCAATGCAGGTTCGGCTCTCAGTGCCAATGCTACGGCGGCTACTGCTTTCGGAACTACCACCATTGCTTCCGCTTCTGCCATGCTGACCTGGATTTTCTTCGACCGGATCAACTGCCGGAGTGTTTCCGCTATGGGTGCCTGCATTGGAGCTGTAGTTGGCCTGGTGGCCATTACGCCGGGTTGCGGATTCGTTTCCATTCCTGAGAGTATTTTCATCGGCTTTATCGCTTCCATTGTTTCCAACCTGATGGTCAACTGGAAAGCCCTTAAAAAAGTGGATGATACCCTGGATGTTTTTGCCTGCCACGGCGTCGGAGGCATTATGGGAATGATCCTTACGGCCATTTTTGCCCATGGTGAAAACGCGAGCCTCCTGCACGGCGGAATTGAAGTTTTTGCCCACCACATGATGGCTTTGCTGCTGGTGTCTGCATTTGCCTTTTTCGGATCTCTTTTCCTGTATAAAATCACCGACCGCCTGATCACATTGCGGGTTTCCGAAGAGTCTGAAAGCAGAGGCCTTGATCTTTCACAGCACGAAGAAAGCCTGTATTGAGATGATGACTGAAGTTTATAACAAAGCCGGAATTTGACTGCGATGCAAAATTCACCGTCGGTCTTTGGTGAACGGGCAATCCACCGCGCTGGTCAATGGTCAATTTAAACTCGGACTGAAATTCACCGTTGGCTCATGTTTCCGAATTTATACCCATACTCATACCAGCCTGAATTCAACGGTGAACAAAACTGACCCGCAAAGCAAAATTCACTGTTCACTTATTGTCAATGGTCAATTTTTACCGCTGGCACCAGCTTCCAAGCTGGTGCCCACGCAACATCTTCCCGTGCCTGTCACCTGATTAGTTCTTGCCGGTGCAGACTTCCGAACTTGTGTGCACGCACTATCCAGCCATACTGAAATTCATTGGTGAAGCAAAATTCATCATTTATTTATTATCAAGGGTCAATCCGCTGCGCTTGTCAATGGTGAATTTTTAACATCAGCCTGTAATTCACCGCTGGCGCATGCTTCCGGGCTTTTGCCCATCATCCAACCGGACTGAAAAATTCACTTGCAAAGCAAGATTGAGATTTTACCATTTACCATTGACCATTTCCCTGTTTCCCGTTTCAATTTATCGTGTATCTTTGCGGTAAGGAAAAAAATGAGGAATTTTCTATATGGAATCAATATCGGTTTTTGAGATTATCAAGGTGGGGATCGGACCTTCCAGTTCACATACGATGGGCCCCTGGAATGCTGCCGCCGCATTTATCAGGATCATCAGAAGGGAAAGATCCGTTCAGGAAGTCAGGGAAGTATTTGTGGAATTTTTCGGTTCGCTTGCCAAAACAGGAATCGGGCACGGAACGGATATTGCCGGCATGCTGGGGTTAAATGGTGAAGATTTCAAAACCATCAATACTTCAAAGATCGACGAAAAGATCGGGCATATTAAAAATACGCAGATGCTTAACCTGGGCGGTGAAAAAGAAATTCCGTTTATCTACGGGCATCACCTTGTTCTCAACATGAGCCGGTCGCTGGAATATCATCCGAACGGAATGATCTTCAGGGCTGTTTTTGAGGACGGCACTGAGCTGGTACAGGATTTCTATTCCGTGGGCGGCGGATTCATCATGAGCCAGGAGAAAAAATCGATTGATAAACACTGCATCCGTACCCTTTATCCTTGCCATAAATCTTCAGATATTGTCCGGTACTGCGATAAGCTCCGTCTGGATAAGATTTCGGATCTGATCCTTATGAATGAGGAAAGCTGGCGGCCTCAGGAAGAAACCCGTCAGGAAGCGCTTTACATCTGGCAGCAGATCAAAGAATGCATTTATAAAGGTGTTAATAAGGAAGGCGTACTTCCGGGCGGCCTGAATGTCTCCAGAAGAGCAGCGGGAATCAACAGGAAGCTGCTCGGGGAAAAGATCTACCGGAATATCGATGAATGGTTCCGCCTGATCGTAGAAACAGACGGCAACTTTACCAATATCAACAAATGGGTTTCCTGCTTTGCGCTTGCCGTAAATGAGGAGAATGCCAGTTTCGGGCGAATCATCACCGCGCCTACCAACGGCGCCAGCGGCGTCATTCCGGCAGTACTGATGTATGCGCAGGCCTTTACGCCTTCTACCAGTGATGATGACATTGCCCGTTTCATACTGGTGGCCGGGGAAATCGGGACGTTATTCAAGAAAAATGCAACCATTTCAGCGGCTATGGGCGGCTGTCAGGCAGAAGTGGGGGTTTCCTCGGCTATGGCGGCGGCAGGGCTTACGGAAATCCTCGGCGGCAGCGTAGGCCAGGTGCTGATGGCCGCGGAAATCGCCATGGAACATCATTTGGGACTTACCTGCGACCCGATCAAAGGTCTGGTGCAGATTCCCTGTATCGAAAGGAATACGATGGGGGCCATCAAAGCGATTACCGCTGCCCATATTGCCCTTGAAAGTGATCCTGCAAAAGCAAAGGTCACCCTGGATGAGGTGATCCAGACCATGTGGGAAACCGCCCAGTCCATGAACGACCGGTTCAAGGAAACTTCCGAAGGCGGGCTGGCCATTGCAGTCAATGTTCCCGAATGTTAATTCTGTAAAACCAGCCGGAAAATCAAAGTTTCCGGCTGATAAGTCACAT
>JAKOOI010000199.1 GCA_022701475.1 Weeksellaceae bacterium | reverse complement strand
AACAAAGGAACGACCAATTTTCCTTTTAAAGACGGTATTGTACTGGTAACTGGTAAAGCAAGCGAAGCCGGTAACAATTATATCAACGTAAATACCCCGTTAGGTTATTCGGTGGGTACGGGAAGCGACCCCGATCTGGTGGCAGCTACCAATCCTTCCGTATCCCTTAATGATGCGGTTGTGCTGGAATTTGATTTCGTACCTACTTCTTCCCAGGTGAAATTTAACTACCTGTTCGCCTCCGAAGAATATACAGGATCTTTTCCCTGTAGCTTTTCTGATGCCTTTGCCTTACTCCTCCGGCCTACTGCAGGCGGACCCTATGTAAATATGGCGGTATTACCGGCTCCGGGAACCGGCCCTGTAAGTGTTACCAATATCCATCCGCTGAACAGCTTTAGCGGAACCAGTATGGGATGCGGCGCTCCCAATGTCACTTTTTTCGGAGGATATAACAACGGGAATATAGAAACCAATTTCAACGGAAGAACCGTGCCTTTACAGGCTACCGCTACCGTAGTGGCAGGACAGTCTTATCATTTTAAAATGGTAATTGCAGATGCCATTGACCGGAATTACGATTCTGCCGTGTTCCTGGAAGGCGGATCTTTCAATATCGGGGTAGAACTGCAGGATCCTTCGGGAGCAGTACTGCCGAGTGAAATCAATGTCTGTGATAATGCTCCCCAGGTCATCACCGCTTCGGTAAACCAGCCAAACCTCAACTACCAGTGGTATTTCAACGGAAACCCAGTCCAAGGGGCAACCACGCCTACCATTACGGCCACGCAGCCCGGAAACTATGAAATTCAGGTGCTGTTCCCCGGTAATCCATGCCCAGGAAAAGCCAACATCAAAGTAAACGGCGGTACCACTCCCCAGGCGTACAATGCTACCTTGTTACTCTGCTCAACAACGGATGTGCCCTGGTTTGACCTGACGAATGCCATGCCGCTGATTTCACCGACACCGGGCGCCGTTTTCCGTTTTTATGTAAATCAGGCAGATGCGATGGCTCAGAACAATAGTTATAGTCAGGATATCCTGCATTATAGCGGAAATGATGGCCAGATTCTTTACGTAGTCGTTTCCAACGGAGCTTTCTGCAGCAAGATGATCGAACTGAAGCTGGAGAAAGAACCTACGCCTCCCGTAACGCTTGTGGCTTCAAAAGTGAAGATCTGTCCGGGGGATACCGTGGACCTTACCGCTACCGGGGGAACTACCTACGAATGGGCCAACTTCCCGGGCACCGGAGCTACGCAGACTGCCACACTCTACAATACTACTACTTTTTCCGTGTATTCCATCGGACCCAAAGGTTGCCGGTCTCTGCAGCCTGCCAAAATTATAGTGGAAGTAGTGCCTGCCATTACTTCGGCACTCCTGGATGTGCAGATCTGCGAAGGCGACCGGGCAACACTGGATGCCGGAACCGGACCGAACTATACCTACCTGTGGAGTACCGGAGAAACCAGCCAGACCATCAATGTAGACGAATGGGGAATCTATAGCGTGGCCATCAACAACGGATTCTGTACAAAAACCTTTACAGCCACCGTATCAGCCGCTGCCTCTCCGTTTATTACCCATGTGGATTACGGCAACAATACCATTACCATTACTGCTGAAGTACCGATGATCAACAACATTCCGCAGACCGTAGAGTATTCCGCAGACGGCGGCATCTCATGGCAGAATTCAAATGTGTTTACAGGAATCCAGAATAATGCTGCCTATCAGCTCCAGGTAAGAACCGTAGGAACCAGCTGTGTAGGGATTCTTGATTTCTATACCCTGCATTTCGCGAATATCATCACGCCTAACCAGGATGGTGTAAACGATACCCTTGATCTTACATCGCTGGGCTCATTCAACAACTTCACCGGATCGGTATATGACCGTTACGGATCTGAAATCTTCAGGTTCTCCAAAGAAAAACCGGTGTGGGACGGAACATTGGTAGGGAAGAGGCTTCCTACCGCTACCTACTGGTATAAGTTCAACTTCCAGTATCCGAAATCAAAAACCGATATCAGCCATTCCGGATGGATCATGCTGAAAAACAGAGAATAATCAGTACCCGCTGATGTTGTGAAATAACAATGCCCTGCAGAATTCCTGCAGGGCATTTTTTATATCGTAAGACCTGAATAGGCTGTAAAAGGATCTTGCCTCCCACTTTACAGGCTTCAGCTTTCTTTCCAGAGCTGGGTAAAGGCTATGAAGTCCGCCACACTCAGTTCTTCAGCTCTCTTCTCCATGAATTCATGTGTTTTCAGGGCTTCAGGAATATTCAGGATCTTCAGCGCATTGGAAAGTTTCTTCCGCCTTTGGTTGAATCCGGCCTTTACAATCTGCTTGAAGAGTACTTCGTTTCCTTTAAGTCCTTCTTTCGGGTTCCTTGTAAGACGGATGACCCCGGACTTTACTTTTGGCGGCGGGTTGAATACATTCTCATGAACCGTAAACAGATAGGACGTATCATAATAGGCCTGGATCAGCACCGTCAAAATCCCGTAGTCCTTGGTTCTCGGCACGGCAGCTGTCCTTTCTGCTACTTCCTTCTGGAACATGCCTACCATTTCGGGGATCAGCTCATAATGGTCAATGATCTTGAACAGGATCTGCGAAGAAATATTATACGGAAAATTCCCGATGATGGCAAGCTGTTCCCCCTTGGTAAAGCTGAAATCCTGTTTCAGGAAATCCCCGGCAAAGGTTTCTTCCGTG
>JAKOOI010000191.1 GCA_022701475.1 Weeksellaceae bacterium | reverse complement strand
GGAATGGGCTTTAGCCCATTTACCTTCATGATGCATCATGACCGGCTTCAGCCGAAATTTATTTTGAGGCCGGTTTTTAATCCTGCAATAGTCCCATATCATGATGCGAAGCTCCTGATCAGCTCTGTAAATGACTCACTGTCATTTGATAAACTGTATTTGCTGTGTCTGTGTCCTATTGCCTTGTCAGCAGTAAATTTATTAACAAAATAAGGATTTCCATACTATTTGGCCTCTACATGCTTCCGATTTCAGTCGTGGATTCATGTCCTTGTAGCGGAAGGGCAAATGAAAATACGGAGCCTCCGTCCGGGGCATTACGGACTTTGATTTTGCCACTGTGGAGTTCGATGATTTCCCTGCACAGGTACAGCCCGATGCCGAACCCGGAGATGGATGTGCTGTGGGTATCTTTTACCCGGTAATAACGTTCGAATATGCGATGGCGGTCTTCTTCCGGGATGCCTTTGCCCTGGTCGCTGACGGTAAAAACCATTTGGCCATCACCGGCAGTGCCGTATTCCACGGTAACTTTCGATCCGATCGGGGAATACTTGACGGCATTGCCGATCAGGTTGTGGATCACCTGTGAGATTTTTTCGCGATCGGCCGGTACGGACAACGGTCCCGATGCCCTGAAAACAAACGAATGCGTATGGATCACGGAAAGCACCTCGTCCTCGATTTCCAAAAAGAGTTTCCCGAAATCAAAGACCGTCTTTTCAATATGCATCTGCCCGGAATCCAGCCTGGAGACATTCAGGAAACCGTGGATCATGCCGGTCATGTTATCCACCTGCTTCAGCGATTTTTCCAGTGTGTTCAGCACCGTAAGGTTCTCGGATTTTGCGGCCATCCGCTGCATTACCTGGAGATAGGCTTTAAGGGAGGTCAGCGGCGTTTTCAGCTCATGGCTTACCATGCCCATGAAGTCGTCTTTCCGTTCCTCTTCTTTTTTCTGTACGGTAATATCCCGCAGGGTACCATTCAGGCTCAGCGGGTTCCCGGCGGTATCGTAGAATACCCGGCCGTTGGCCTGCAGGAGCCGGACTTTCTGGTCAGTAGTGTTGCAGATTTTGTATTCGATGAAATAATGGCCGTCCGAATCTTTGCTCAGGGCGTGGGTAATGGCTGCCGTCACGCGGTCACGGTCTTCCGGGACGATAACGTTGATGGCAATGGAGAGATCCAGGTTTTCATGGGAAGAAAGGCCGAACCAGGTTTTCAGCAGCGGGTTTCCGGAGAACAGATTGGTTTCCGGCTGGTAATAGAAGGTGGCGAGTTCCCCGGCATCGATGGCCAGGGCCAGCATCTGCTGGTCGTTTTCGTTCTTGCGCCGTTCCAGCACCTGCTGCGTGATCTCTTCCAGGATGATGAGCACGCCGGTAATTTCTTTCTGGTCGGAAAAGATAGGCTGATAAATGGAGTTCACGATGGCTTCCCGCAGTCCGCCGTTGTGATGAAGATTCACGACGAATTCCGTATTGATTTTCGGGATGCCGGTTTCATAGACTTCCCGGAGCCATTGGTTCACCGGCTGGCCGCGCAGTTCCGGGCGCACCGTTTCATGCACATTGCCTACTACCTCAGCTTCTGTCCGGCCCCAGATCCTGAGGATGGCGGGATTGGCGATTTCGATGATATGTTCCGGTCCGGTCAGCATGGCGATCCCGACGGGCGCCTGCTCAATGATGGCGCGGACATGCTCCCGGCTTTGGGCCAGCAGCCGTACCGAATCGTTCAGCTCTTCGTTGGTGGAGGTGAGTTCTTCCAGGGTGGCGGCCATCTCTTCGTTCAGGGCCTGTTCCCGTTCTTCCTTCTGCCGGATCTGCTCCAGGAATTCGCGGCGTGAGGTGACTTCCAGGGCTGTGTTCAGGATGCACCAGGTTTTCCCGGTCTCGTCAAGAAGGGCGCGGTATTCATAATCAAAGTAATCCAGGGTTTCCACACCGTTTTTCACCAGCTTTGCAGGGGCATCGGAGACGGAATACGTTTTGCCGGTACGCCAGACGTTCTGCAGCAGTTCCAGGAATGGCTGTCCTTCCAGCTCCGGAATGGCTTCCATCAGCGGCTTGCCGATAACGGAGGCTTCTTTGCCCCACAGTTCCAGCATCCCCGCGTTGGCAAAACGGATAATGATGTCCTCGCCCGAATACAAAGCCGTAGGCGCCGGCGAACAGGCCAGTGCCTGCAATATCAGACCGGTCCCGAAAGGGCTGCCGGACGAACTTTCTTCACTGATCATCATTCAGCAAAAGTAAGGAAAAGCAATGGAATTATAATGGGGGCAGGGCAGGGAAAGTTTTGATTTAAAGTAATAATTGCAATTCTTAAAGAAAGTCCTATATTTAATGTATTGAATGGAAAGTTTCAGTTGTCATTTATGGTTGTATAAATCATTATGTATGAGAATTTTTATAATATTTTCTCAAATGTAAAAAATCCCAACTCTCGTCAGGATGTATTACTATTCAAATTGTTCTCCAAGATACCTTCTTACTGCTGCAACAGAGGTTCCAACAGCTTTTACCGCCTCTCTTAATTTATCTCTGGAAACACCAAGTTCTTTAGACCAATACTCTAATTCCCAATTTTCATGTACATTGATTTTAGTTGCATCCTGCGGTCTTCTTTTACTTAAATCGTCACTCATAATAACTAATTTTGTTGGTTAATAAAGTAAAGATAGGCACATTCAATATCAAAGCCTTACGGGTTTCCGTAAAACAAAATCCCGACGTTTGTCAGGATTTATTTATTTTAATTTTCAATATCAAAATCAAAAAGATCTTTGGGATGGATATCAAGTCCTTTGGTCAATTCTAATAAGGTAGAAATCTGGATGTTTCTTTGACCCTTTTCAATTTTACTGATATCGCTGTAATCAATATCACACAATTGCGCTAATTGCCTGAGACTTAAACCTCTCTCTTTTCTTAATCTTTGTGTTTGATTTCCAAGGCATTCCAGAAATTTTGTCCTGTCAATATCAGTCATGATGGTATGCATGAAGTTATTATTTTAGGTGAAACAGAAAATATTGTGGGTGATCGTTCCTGTTTAATTGCTCCATATCACGGCAATAGGATCGTGCAGGCATGAAGCTATTTACAGATTACTGATCGAGTTCGGCAAAATAGCTGTTGAAATCAAAATCAATGTTGAACAGCTCTTTGGGATGGATTCTCAGGCCGGTGGCGATTTCGAGCAGGGTGCTCAGCTGACAGTCGATCTTGTTATTCGCCACATCGCTGATCCTTGCCGACGTGACGTTGCATTTCTCGGCAATTTTTGAGTAAGGAATGTCACCTTTGGCAGTTTTTATTTTTTCAGCGATTAACCTTTTAATTTCTTCCGTCTTAAATTCATTCATAATTGCACGTTTGATGCAATTTGATATTTAATTAAAAAAATATCATTACCGAATTCGGTAATGATTGAAAATTATCATATATTTGCATTATTAAATCTCTTTTATGAAAGTAAGGTTTCGAATCCATTTCCACTGAGATTTAACATTCAAAAAAAAATAACTTATGAAAAAGAAAATAACAATTTCAGAACTCCCGTGTGATAGCAAGGCTTGCGCTTTAGTATTTCTCATCCATTTTAAAACTGAATAATTCCTGAGGATGAATTTCCAGACCTTTAGAAAGCTCATAGATGGCTGAAATCCTGAGATCGACTTCTCCTTTTTAATCTTACTGATATTGCTGTGATCCACATCACATTTCTGAGCTAACTGCCGGTAACTGAGTCACTGGCTCTTTCTGAATTTTCAATGCTTTTACCGAAAGCGAGCCGGAATTCAATTGTATTCATTGTCTTGGTTATTAGAAATTTAAAAATTTGGAATAAAAACAAAACCCAGATCCGGGGAGGTTCCGGTTACCTGAAGGCTTATTTAAACAGGGGATCATCAAAAAATTCCTGCAGGGTAATTTTTATGAGCGTACAGAACCTTTGAATGGTGTAGATGGTGACGCCTCTTTCGCTTTCATAGCTTTCCCAGCGGTTAACTTGTTGACGGTCAATTTCATGAAGCTTGGCAAACTCGCTTTGGCTCAGTCCGGTAGATTTTCTGAGATGTATCAATCTTTCAGTAATCCTGTTTCTCAGTTCAATATCGTCTTTGGTAAGCTTGCTCATCCGGCAATTTTAAAATATTTGATAAATATTTTTGTAATCCATATGGTTTACAATTTGAATTTTGTCTATATTTGGAAATCATTAATAAATTAATAACCCCTTAAAACAAAATGATGAAAAAGAAGAAAAGAGACTTTGAGGCCCGGTTTTGGTCCGGCACCCGGAAACATTCCGTGGCGGGATTGCTGGAAGTGTTTTTCCAGTTCAATGACCTGACGGTGGTGAAGGAAGCCCTGAGTGCAATGGTGCAGTGTTCGGTACGGCGGAAGGCCCGGTTCAGTGAATATCCTGAAGAAGTCTTCCACTTGTACCTGTCGCTGCGGTCTTTGGTGCGGGCCGGTCAGG
>JAKOOI010000117.1 GCA_022701475.1 Weeksellaceae bacterium | reverse complement strand
GCCTTATCCAGCAGACGGAGTTCAAAACCTCCGGCAGCACCATAGCCCGGAATAGACGGCGGCTGGAAGAATTCGATATTGGCTCCCGGAATGTTCTTGGCTTTTTCTTCCAGCTTTTCGATAATTTCCGAAGCTGATTCCGAACGTTCGTCCCAGCTTTTCAGGTTGATAAGGCAGGTTCCGGCGTTGGATCCGGTCCCTTCCGTAAGGATTTCATACCCTGCGAGTGAAGAAACAGACTGTACGCCGTCGATATCCTCAGATTCCCGCAGCAGTTCCTTGGCAATCTGGTTGGTTCTTTCCAGCGTGGATCCCGGAGGCGTCTGGATGATGGCGTAGATCATTCCCTGGTCTTCCGCAGGAATAAAGCCTGAAGGAAGGGAATTGCTCAGGAAAAAAGTACAGGCACAGAAAGCCAGCAGCAAAGGAAGCGTAACCGTTTTCTTTTTCACGGTCTTGTTCAGCATCCTTTCATACTTTCCGGCTCCTCTTGTAAATAAGCTGTTGAATTTATCCAGGAAGATCGTTACCGGGGTTCTTCTTCTGGCCTTTCCGTGATTATTTTTCAGGATCAGGGCGCACAAAGCCGGTGTCAGCGTTAAAGCCACTACCCCGGAAAGGATGATTGCCGAAGCCATGGTGATGGAGAACTGTCGGTAAAATACCCCAACCGGCCCGGACATAAAGGCAATCGGGATAAATACGGAAGCCATTACCAGGGTAATCGCAATGATCGCCCCGCTGATTTCGTGCATCGCCTCTTCCGTTGCTTTCAAGGGAGACAGATGTTTTTCCTCCATTTTAGCGTGAACCGCCTCGATTACCACAATGGCATCATCCACGACCACCCCAATGGCCATTACCAGCGCAAAGAGCGAGATCATATTCAGGGTAATCCCGAAGGCAGACATTACGGCAAAGGTACCGATAAGCGAAACCGGAACCGCAATTGCCGGAATCAGGGTGGAACGCCAGTCTCCTAAAAACAGGAACACCACAATGGCTACCAGGATGAAAGCTTCAAATAAAGTGTGAACCACCTTTTCAATCGATGCATCCAGGAATTTGGATACGTCATAACTGATGTCATAGTGCATCCCCTTCGGGAAAGTGGTTTTCTGCAGTTCCGCCATGAGGGATTTTACATTCTTGATTACGTCGCTCGCATTGGATCCGTACGATTGCTTCACCGTAATGGCCGCAGACGGTTTCCCGTTCAGGGTGGAATAAATATCGTACATGAACGAACCGAATTCGATATCGGCTACATCTTTCAACCGGATGAACTCCCCATCGGATTTTGCTTTCAGGATAATATTTCCGTAGTCCTTTTCGTTGTTGAAACGTCCCGGATATTTTAAGATATATTCAAATGACTGCGAACGTTTTCCCGAACTTTCCCCGGTTTTTCCCGGTGATGCTTCAAGACTCTGCTCGTTCAGTGCTTCCATGACTTCATCTGCTGAAATGCTGTAGGCCGTCAAACGGTCCGGTTTCAGCCAGATTCTCATGGCATATTCCCGGGTTCCGAGGATGTCGGCAAAACCCACGCCGCCTACCCTTCTCAGTTCAGACATTACATTGATGTCTGCATAGTTGAAGAGGAATTTCTGGTCAGCTTTCGGATCATCACTGTAAAGGTTGATATACATCAGCATATTAGGCTCTTCACGGGTAATTTTCACTCCTTCCCGCACTACCAGCGGCGGAAGCTTATTTACAACGGAAGACACCCGGTTCTGGACGTTTACAGCTGCTACATTAGGATCGGTACCGAGGTCAAAAACCACCTGGATAGAGGCTTCCCCGTCATTTCCGGCATCGGAAGTCATGTACTTCATTCCGGGTACCCCGTTTAATCCTCTTTCCAAAGGAATAACTACGGATTTTACCAGCAATTCATTATTCGCTCCCGGATATTCAGCGGTGATGTTCACTTTTGGCGGTGAAATGGACGGGAACTGGGTTACAGGTAGTTTCATCAGGGATAAAACACCCATAAATACGATAATCAGAGAGATTACGATAGACAGAACAGGTCTGCGAATGAATTTCTTAAACATAATCCTCTATTCTGCTTTTAGTTTCAATGACTGCATTACTTTCTTCGGATCCTGGAATTTTGTGCGTACTTTCTGGTCGTCTTTTACTTTCTGCACTCCTTCCAGCAGGATCTTATCCCCGGTTGACAGCCCGGAGCTTACCACGTAGACATCCGGAAGCTCATAAGCCACCTTGATGTTTTTGGATTTTACGACCCCGTTGTTTTCTACGACGAAAACATATTTCTGGTCCTGGATTTCATAAGTGGCTTTCTGCGGAATGATGAGGGCATTCTTCACAGGTAACGTCATCCTTACTTTTCCGGTTTCGCCGTTTCTCAGCAGTTTATCGGAATTCGGGAATTTGGCACGGAAAGCAATATTTCCGGTCTCATTATCAAATTCCCCTTCTATGGTCTGGATCTGGCCTTTCTCAGGGAACAGTTCACCGTTGGCCATTACCAGGCCTACTTCGCTGCTGCCGCGGTCTGCCGCATGCATCTGGTAGCTGAGATATTCAGGTTCGGAAACATTGAAATAGCCGTACATATTGGTGTTATCGGAAAGGGAAGTGAGTAAGTCCCCTTCATCGATCAGGCTTCCCAGTTTTAAAGGGATCCTGTTGATGATTCCTGAAAACGGCGCTTTGATATCGGTAAATGAAAGGTGGATCTGGGCCAGCTTGGCTTCAGCATTGGCAGCATCCAGCTTGGCCTTGGCCATTGATCTTTCATTTTTGGATACGATATTGCTGTTGGCCAGTGTACTGGCATTTTTCAGTTCGATGGTTGCCTGGGCCACTTCTGCCTGGGCCTTGAGCAATTCTGCCTGGTACAGTTTCGGCATGATGCGGAACAGCGTCTGTCCCTGATGCACGAACTGCCCTTCGTCTACAAAGATCTTTTCGAGAAAACCTTTTTCTTGAGCACGGATTTCAATGTTTTTCACCGATTGGATCTGGGCTACATATTCTTTGTCGATCACCGTATCCATCACCACCGGTGAGGTTACGGGATAAACTGCAGCTTCTTCTTTTTCTTCTTCTTTCTTGTTACAGCTGAACAATAAAAGACTGCTTAGCGCAATGCCTGCGACAACTCTTTTAGTCATAATTCTAGAGTTTATATAAATCGTTAATGTTTTAATAGGAAAATGGTAAATGAAGAAAGCGGCCCGCGGAGCAATGATTACCGGCATATACGGCGCAGGATATTCCCCACCGGGACGCCGGCAGAAAATACATTGAAAAATGAAATCTTAAATCCTTATGGAACGGATCAGAATAAATCTCCTTACGGAAGAGAGCCCGGATAAATAACCTTCCAGGGCAGGCTTTGCTTTTTTGAAACTGGTAAGCCCGAAAATATAAGCCAATGTGAAAATACTCGCAAAGAATACGAACTCCTGCAGGGTATCTGATACCTGAAAACTGTTTTCTGCGAGCTCCAGTGAATACAGGTTTCCGGCTTCATCCGGCATCTGCTGAATGGAGAGCTTATCACAGGTCTGGTTCAGGCGGTTGGCTTTTTTAGGA
>JAKOOI010000091.1 GCA_022701475.1 Weeksellaceae bacterium | reverse complement strand
ATACCAGATGGAATTATGCTCTCCTGTGCTGAGGCATCCGCCGAGGTTTTCATTAACAGCTCCAATTCCTGAAGGAGAATAGGTGATATTGGAATTTCCGCAGACGGCTAGCGCAGTGGAACAGTCTGCCTGTGAAAAAAGCCATCCGGAGATGAAGAGGAGAAAAAGCAGTACATATTTCTTCATATTTTTCATTTTGGTTATCAATCAGACTTTTACGCACATCCAAAAATAGACATTTACAATAAGATTAACAACTTTTAATAAAAATAATTTACACAAATACTGATAATACCTTACTTTTGATAAAACACTACTTGATACTGGTGATATTTCCGCAAAGATTCTCCAGATGGAAAATTTTGTGAAAAGGGCTCTTTACCTGCTGCAGGCATTCCTGATCCTGAATAAAAGTATAGCGTGAGGCAATGGAATTCATATCCGATACAATAACCAGCCAGCACTCATCTACCGAAGTATCGTAATAAGGGAATTTTTCATTCTTTTTTTCAATAAGTTCAAGGATTTTACCGGATCCCAGCCCGTCGAACAGGCTCATGCTGTATTCATGGGTAATGAAAACATTTCTGCGGTGAGCGGATTTCCTCAGGTTCCTTATGCAGCCTGCAGGTTTTCCTTTCCTGATGCTTTTGCAGATATCGGCGATGGTTTCATTCTGGTGTTCCGGGGTATCCCAACGGGTACCTGCGAAAAATTCCAGGAAATAAACACCCCGGTATTTCGCAGTGTTTTCTTCCTCCAGCAGGACTTCTGCACGGCGGAAGATTTTATTAAGGCAGCTTTCTGCTTTTTTCATTTCCAGATGATTGATGACCTCGGTAAGCTCGATTCCGATTTTCCTGTTATTGAGTTTGGCAATAAAATCCGGGCTTTCACAGGTCAGATCTTCAAAAGTAAGATCCGGAAAATGGTGCATCAGTGCATTGAGGAGAAGGATTTCTGTTTTTTTCCTGTATTTTTCACGGTCGTGAAGCCGGGAGGCATCAATGGTTCGGTGGTATTTTTCGATCGGCTTCTTTTTCAGATACCGGTTCAGGTAATACAGGCTCAGATTCTTTATTAAATCTTCATCGGAAAATGTTTTTTTCATGTGATTCCTTTTTTATTGATTGAAGAACACATCTTGGCATGAAGTTTTGATGATCAGAAACTCATACCTAAAGGTAGATAAAAAACAGTTTTAAAATACCCTTTAAAAATAACTTATTGAATAATTAACATCCGGATTGTTTTCCTATTCAATACCTTTGACAGAATAACATAAAAATATGATGTATGGATTTTAAGAACTTTACAGTACCGTTCCCCGTTAACCCGAAATACGCGAAAAAGGCAGTCTACTTTTCAATGGAATTTGCCATTGAGCAGGTGCTGAAAATATATTCAGGAGGGTTGGGATTTCTCGCAGGGTCTCATATGAGAAGTGCCTATAACCTGAAGCAGGACCTCATCGGTATCGGTATCCTGTGGAAATTCGGGTATTACGACCAGGCCCGCAACCACGACCAGACCCTTCAGCCTGTATGGACAAAGAAAATGTACAGCTTCCTGGAAGATACCGGAATTAAATTCCAGATTCAAATCCACAGTGCGCCTGTATGGGTAAAAGTATGGTACCTCGATCCTGAAATCTTCAATACGGCACCGATGTTTTTCCTTTCTACGGATGTCCCGGAAAATGACCATGTGTCTAAAACCATCTGCCATCGTCTGTACGATGCCAACGAATCTACCAAGATTGCCCAGTACATCCTGCTGGGGAAAGGCGGCGCCCAGCTGCTGGATGAACTGAATATCGAAAGGGATGTCTATCATCTGAATGAAGCCCACGGACTTCCGGCGGCTTTCCATCTGCTAAAGAAATACAATGGTGATCTTAATAAAGTAAAAGAGAAACTGGTTTTTACCACCCATACGCCTGAAGAGGCCGGCAATGAGAAACACAACCTCCGGCTGTGTCACGATATGTCTTATTTTTCCGGTTTCAGCATGGATGAGATCAAGCGTATCGAAGGTTCAGACGATGACCTCTTCAACCATTCGCTCTGTGCACTGAAAATGGCAAAAATTGCCAACGGCGTTTCCCAGCTGCACGGCACCGTGGCCCGCGAGATGTGGAGCAAATATGACGGCATCTGTGAGATCACGTCCATCACCAATGCCCAGGATTTTAAATACTGGGCAGACAAACCGCTGTATAATGCAAAGGATGAAAATGATAAGATGGTATTCGATTACCGTAAAAAACACCTGAAGAAAAGGCTTTTCAAAATTGTAGCGGACCAGACAGGCAATCTCTTTAACCCTGATGTCTTTACGATTGTATGGGCAAGAAGATTTGCCGGCTATAAACGTGCCGATCTCCTGCTGCACGACAAATCCCGTTTCTACAAACTCCTGAACCATCCGAAGTATCCGATCCAGATGATATGGGCGGGAAAACCTTATCCGATGGATTACGCGGCTCTGTCCTCTTTTAATTTCCTGGTGGAAGAAAGCAAAAGCAACAAGAATATGGCTGTGCTTACAGGCTATGAACTTTCCCTGAGCAAATCCCTAAAGCAGGGATCCGATCTCTGGCTTAATAACCCGAGGGTACCGCGGGAAGCCTCGGGAACTTCCGGAATGACAGCTGCCATGAACGGCTCCATCAATCTTTCCACAGATGACGGATGGATTCCCGAATTTGCAAAACCAGGTCAGAATTCCTTTGTTGTCCCTAAATGCGATTATGAGAACATGAGCGTTTATGAACAGGACAGTTACGACCTGAATGCCCTGTACGACCTTCTTGAAAATGAAATCCTTCCAACCTATTACGACAGGCCGGACCAGTGGAGAAAGATACAGTATCAGTCTATGAACGATGTAAAAGAAAACTTTAACAGCGATCGGATGGCGGATGAATATTATACACTTTATAACAAATCGTAAAAATGATATTTACGGAAATATGAAACCGGCAGAGCGTTTGGCTCTGCCGGTTTTGTTTTGAATATGAAACACAACATCCGGTCGTACGAATTTAATTTTCTGTCCCTGGCAAATGATCTTATATTTTGGAGTGCTTCGCCCGAACATACTGACACTAAACCTATCAGTACTTTTACCGGTGTATTCAATTTTCATAAAAACCATGCATAAACATCGGCAGCATTGATGTGTTTTCTGAACCGGTTGTAAAAAATTGTCCCTTTCATTCAGAATCGTATCTTTTTTGAAGATGATAATGCGAGAAAAATCGTGGCCTGTTGTATTTTGGTGTGAATATTGTGATTTTGCATTTAATTCAAATAAAAAAAGATGAAAGCTTTACCTATTTTATACTCGGGAATTTTCTCCGTTTTATTATTTTCCTGCGCAACAATGCATGATAAGCCAAATACAGGTACCATTGTACGGGACTGTACGGGAACTTACCTCAGGGTAAAGGAAAACGAGGATTACCTGGTCTGCAATTCCGAAATCCTTCAATCAAAAAAAGAAGGTGAAAAAGTATCTGTAATCTTTGATAAGACCGATAAATGTCCGGAAAGAGACGGTAAAATCATGTGTATGATGTACCATGAAAACAAAGGCATGATCAGGATAAAAAGCGTGCAATAACTTAAAAAATAACAAAACCTTATCCGCAGATAAGGTTTTGTTGTCTCAATTTTCCCATGAACCATCTGTTTTATACCGGAAATATTAGAAAAAAACAAAAGAGACTATCCTTATGACAGTCTCTTTGCTTTTTATTTATTCTTACTTTTGCCTTTGGAAGGAACTTTAAGTCCTTCTTCCCTGGCTTCTGAAATCCCGATGGCTACGGCCTGTTTTCTGTCTGTTACTTTATCTCCTGAGGATGATTTCAGTTTACCTTCCTTAAATTCGTGCATTACCTTCCCTAATTTGTCCTGAACTTTATCAGAATACTTGGTCTTGCTCATGATATTTCGTTTTATGATTTCGGTACCGTTACGGCAATCTCATATACCTTTGCATGTTTGAGGTATTTTGAACGCTCTCTTGAAGTTACGGATTCCAGGTGCCCGTTTTTAATAACGACAATCGGATCTTCGGAATTTTCTATTTCAAAATTGGCGATGTATCTTTCATCAGGCGCATCTTCTCTCAGTTTAGCTTTTATCTTCTGCAGTTCATCGGCATAATCCCGGAACCCCGGATCTGATGAATGAATAAACTGATATTCGTCGCCTGCCTCTGCCCGATAATGAATTTTCTTCTCCAGAAGCCCGCCTTCGTTCGTGATGGCCGGATTATCGTTTCCATCCCTGAACCCTACTTCCACCAGTTTCCCGTTTTTATCCCGGGCATAATTTTCGGCGTCTTCATAACTTGAAAATCCGGTGTAGATAATCTGGTCTTCAAGTTCGTATCGGTTCAGTTCCTGGTCGTAAGCATTCTTTTCCATAATGATTATTTGATTTTAATGTTTTTAAATATATTCAATTCTTTTGCCAAAAGACTTGTCACAAAATGCTTTTTTCAGACACTTATAAAATTATTATATTTGAATTCTTTAAAATTAGAAATGAAAAAATTCTTACTTACCCTTACAGTAGCTGCAGCATTTCAAAGCATATCTGCCCAGGAAATCACTTTAGATAAAATATATTCAGGATATTACCGCGGAAAAGGCATCGCCGGCATTACTTCCATGAAGAACGGTGAAAACTACCTGGTGATCGAACAGGGCGGCATTGCCAGATATTCCTACAAGACCTCCCAGAAAGAAGGCAATATCGTAGACGGACAGTTTGAAAGCTATGAATTTTCGGATGATGAATCCAAAATCCTCCTGCAGAAAGAAAGCCAGCCGGTTTACAGGCATTCCTTTCTGGGTAAATTTGATGTGAAAGACCTGAAATCCGGAAAAATAACCAGCCTGAATAACGGGAATGCCGTACAGGAACCGAGATTTTCCCCGGATGCGACAAAGGTTGCTTTTATTTCGGACAACAACCTGTTCTACCAGGACCTGAATACCGGAAAAATTACCCAGATTACCACGGACGGAAAGAAAAATTCCATTTTGAACGGTCTGGCAGATTGGGTATATGAAGAGGAATTCGGACATGCCAGACAGTACGAATGGACCAAAAATTCGGATGCACTTGTTTTTGTGAAATCAGACGAAAGCCAGGTTCCGGAAATTTATATTCCGATCTACGGTAAAACGCTTTACCCTACGGAAATGCGTTACAAATATCCTAAGGCAGGAGAAAAAAATTCTGTGGTTTCCGCACAATTATACCGTCTGGACAATGGCAAAACGATGCTGCTGAATTTAGGGTCATTTAAAAATTATTATATTCCGAATGTGTTCCAGACCGCCAAAGCGGATGAAATCGTCCTGATTACTTCGGAAAGGATTCAGAATGCTTCGGATGTGTTGAAAGTAAATACCAAAACCGGAGCGGTACAGAAACTATTTACTGAAACCGACGAAAAATGGATCGATACCGATAGCCCGACGCTGGAATTCCTGGAAGACGATTCTTTCCTTTGGGCTTCCGAAAGAGACGGCAACCGACATTTATACTGGTATGACAAAGACGGTAAGCTGAAAAAGCAGGTGACCAAAGGCAATTGGGAAGTAACGGATTATTACGGCTACAATCCGAAGTCAAAGGAAATCTACGTTCAGACTACTGAAAAAGGGAGCATCAACAAAGTAGTTTCCAAAGTAAATATCGAAAACGGGAAATCTCAGCTGATCTCCAATGCGGAAGGAAACAACTCCGCCAATTTCAGTAAAAACTACAATTACTTCATCGAAACTTCTTCCACCGCGGCTAAGCCTTATACTTTCGTACTGAAAGACGGAGACGGAAAAGCGGTAAAAGAACTTCAGAACAATGAATCCCAGCTTCAGAAACTGAAAGCTGACAGCTTTGTGGAAAAGGAGTTCATCACCATTCCGAATGCTGCCGGAGACCAGATGAATGCATGGATCATCAAGCCTAAAAACTTTGATAAAAATAAAAAATATCCGCTGTTCATGTTCCAGTATTCAGGCCCGGGTTCCCAGCAGGTTTCCAATTCATGGGACAACGGAAACGGGATCTCGTTTGAAATGCTGGCCCAGAAAGGCTATGTGGTGGCGTGTGTAGACGGTCGTGGAACCGGGTATAAAGGTGCCAAGTTCAAGAAAGTAACTTATATGAATCTTGGGAAATACGAAATCGAAGACCAGATTACGGCTGCCAAATGGTTCGGGAACCAGTCGTACATCGATAAAACCAGGATCGGAATGTTCGGATGGAGCTTCGGGGGATACATGACGAGCCTTGCCATGACCAAAGGAGCCGATGTCTTCAAAATGGGGATCGCGGTGGCACCAGTGACGAACTGGAGATATTACGATTCCGTCTATACGGAAAGAT
>JAKOOI010000022.1 GCA_022701475.1 Weeksellaceae bacterium | reverse complement strand
AAGTAAAGTTTTAATTTCAGTTTTCATAGAAAGATAATTGTGTGGTGATATAAAAATGCAAAGTTATGACGACTAAACCGGTCAGGCTGTTAGATTTGAATCCGGTTATGGTATATTTTACCGTTATGGGGTAGGGAACAGATGATCTGATTACTCAAGCTGAATCCAGACCGGTGCATGGTCGCTGCTTTTCTCCCATCCGCGAACGTGCTTGTCGACACCGCCCGACTTCAGGCTACCGGTAAGGTAAGGGCTTATTAATAGGTGATCGATTCTCAGCCCTGCATTTCTCGGATAGGATTTATACAGGTAGTCCCAAAAGGTATAAATCTTTTCTTCAGGATAAAGTGTTCTGATGGAATCCAGCCAGCCTTTCTCCAGAAGTTCATGGAAAGCTTCACGGACTTCGGGCCTGTACAGGGCATCATTTTCCCAACGCTCAGGCCTGTATACATCCGAAGGAGTGGGAATGATATTAAAATCACCTGTCAGTATGGCCGGGAGATCCATTTCAATCAGTTCATCCGTTCTTTTCTTGAACCGTTTCAGCCACGAAAGCTTATAGTCGAATTTCGGTCCGGGATAAGGATTGCCGTTCGGAAGGTACAGACAGCAGATGACTTTCTGGTCGATGATCGCTTCCAGGTAACGGCTCTGTACATCATCGGCATCTCCCGGCAGCGATCGCTGTACTTCGGTGATTTCATGTTCCCGGGAAAGAATAGCCACGCCGTTCCAGCTTTTCTGTCCATGCCAGACCGCCTTATAGCCTGCTCCTTGAATTGCTTCGATGGGGAACTTTTCCTGAGGAGCCTTCAGTTCCTGCAGGCAGACTGCATCCGGCTGTTCCTCCTCAAGCCACCGGAGCAGTACCGGAAGCCTGGCATTGATGCCGTTTACATTATAGGTTGCTATTTTCATGACCGGAAGATTAGGTGTACAGTAAGGCCAACAAAAAATATGCTGATTTGAGACCGGTTATATCCATTTTCTGTTTATTGCTTCAAATAAAAAGGTATTTTGCTTCTTTTAAGTCAGGGCAATGGTATATATCAGGGCCTTTATCAGGTGGATTTTTTCTGAATTCCTGAGACAGGTATTGTTTCTGAATGGTGAGAAACTTATTTTTGTCCCAAGTATACGGATATGAAAAACAGTCTGAGCTGGCTGCTGCTTGCTTTTATTACGGGTTCTTTTTTACAAAACTGCCTGAGTAACCAGGTAAACAGGGATGCCCGTACCAAATCCGAGTTCATTGCCCGGCTCCGCCAACTGTATTCTTCCGGCGATCCTGCCCGGTGGCCGAAGCCCATGCTGGATGCCGGAGCGGAACCTTACTTTTCAGAAATCGGACATCTGCCGGAAGTAAAATTCCCGGAGGATAATCCTTATTCCGAAGAGAAAGTCATGCTGGGAAAAACACTTTTTTTTGATCCGCGGCTTTCTGCATCAGACCAGATTGCCTGTGCTTCGTGCCATGATCCGGAGCTGGCATGGGGAGACGGCCGTACCTTTTCTTTCGGACACAACCGCCGGCTCGGAACCCGGAATGCCATGACGATACTGAATTCGGCATATGCAGGAACCCTGTTCTGGGACGGCCGTGCCGCTTCGCTGGAAGACCAGTCGCAGATGCCTATACAGGATACGCGGGAAATGAGCGGACATATCGATCTCGCTGCCGGAAAAATTGCAAAGATCAAAGGGTACGAAATCTTATTTGAAAAAGCCTTCGGCAGCAAAAAGGTTACGAAAGACAACATTTCAAAGGCCCTTGCTGCATTTGAGCGGACCATCGTGAGTCCACCCAGTACGTTTGACCGGTTCATTGACGGAAAAGCAGATGCTTTTACGGATCATGAAGTAATGGGCCTGCATCTGTTCCGCACCAAGGCCCAGTGCATCAACTGCCATAATTCGGGGTATTTTTCCAACAGCCGTTTTGAAAATATCGGGACCTCGCTTTTAGGTTCGGAGCAGGAAGACCTGGGAAGATTCACTGTAACTCAAAAGCCGGAAGATGCAGGGAAGTTCCGGGTTCCTTCCTTGCGTGAAGTCAGCCGCACCGGCCCGTGGATGCATAACGGATCTTTTACCACCCTCACGGAGGTCATCCGGTTTTACAGCAGGGGAAATCCTGAAAGGCCTGTTCATCCCTCAACATTATATAAGGGCACCGTGCTGAATTCACAGAAGTCCGAGATGATGCGGCTGTTGGATCTTTCCGATGAGGAGATTGCGCAGCTGGAAGCTTTTCTGGAAACATTAAATACGAAAAACCACAGAATTGTACCGCCGGTGCTGCCGGAATAACATCAGGATCATGTCAGCCTTTTCGTGTTCAGTGCCTTTACCCATTCTTTTCTTTTGCAGTGGGGGCAGTGGGAAATTCCCTGTTGCAGTTCTTGCGTATGGCCGCAATACGTGCAGGCATATATGCCGGTTTCCGGAACCTGCTCCGATTTTTTTTCATACACCTTTGGCTGTATTGGAAGCCCGTATTTTACTTCGTGATCTTCATAATAATAAAAGCTGATATTGCCGTTGGTTTCCAGGATGGCGGTTTTGATCTGGCCGAGATGCTCAATGCTGACCTGTCGCATCTCGGCGAAAAATTCATCTTTGGCAAAAGTATGGCTGAGATTATCCAATAGTATAAATTCACCGTTTTCAATGACATACAGCGGATCGCCTTCAATAATCCTTTCAAACTTTTCGCTTTTGCTGGCCCATAAGGTAATCAGCCGGTAGAGTATGATAATGGCGGCGAATACCACCACCGAAGTGAGAATGGAAGATTCTTTGTTGAACATCGGATCTCCGGCCGCTGACCCCAGCGCAATGATGATGGCGACCTCAAACAGGGAAAGCTGCCGGACCCCTTTCTTCCCGGACATTCGCAGAACGACGAGGACCATGGCAAACATAATCAGGGTACGTATGGTGATTTCTGCGGCAAACGTAAGGTCAAGGTCTCCGATGAAGATTTCTTCAAAATTCAGTTTCATAAAGGGGGATTTACGGATGCTTTGGATATGCAAAACTTCAGCCATTGGTATGTTTTCAATCATAAAGGATGAGAAGAAAAAAATTAATTTATTATCAATAATGAATTATTGACTCCATATTCACAAACAAATCACTATATTTAGAATGAAATTTTTACGGGGCCAGGTATGATAGACCCGGAATATTTCAGCAGAATAAACAAATTGATATGGTTTCATTAAATATTAACGGAAAACGGCATGAGCTGGATATCAGTAAGGACATGCCCATCCTCTGGGTGGTAAGGGATATCCTGGTGCTCACCGGAACGAAATTCGGCTGTGGCGTTGCCCAATGCGGTGCCTGCATGGTTCACCTGGATGGTGAGGCGGTACGCTCCTGTGTAACAAAAGCAAAAAGAGCGGTCGGAAAGAAAATTATTACCATCGAAGGATTGTCACAGCATAACGACCATCCCGTACAGAAGGCCTGGCAGGAAATTGATGTTCCGCAGTGCGGGTATTGCCACTCCGGCCAGATTATGGCGGCGGCCGTCCTCCTGCGTGAAAATCCATCTCCTGATGATACTGCCATCGATATTGGCATGGCCGGGAACCTCTGCCGGTGCGGAACCTATCCGAGGGTGAGGAAGGCGATCAAAATTGCTGCAGAGCTTCAGAAAAAAGGAAATATATAACCGGAAGACACCCAAGAAATATGAAAACATTTTTCAATATGCCCAAAATAAAGCGGAGGCCTCTGTTTGAAGGTTCGCTTGTTGTACTGGCCTCCGTGACAGTTTTCGGGATGGCGGGAGGAACCCAGCGTTTTCAGAAGACACAGGCTCCCGTCTCAGTGGTAAAGAAAGACAGCATGGCTTCCGTAAAAGCTTTCGGTGAGGTCTATAAAGTGCTGATGAG
>JAKOOI010000588.1 GCA_022701475.1 Weeksellaceae bacterium | reverse complement strand
GCCTTCCCAGCCCTTTTCGATTTCATTCCTGAGATCCTGAAGTGAATGATGCCTATAGAGCTCATGAAGCCGGAGCGCATCCCGGATAACTTCCCCTGCATCAGGAAAATTACCCGACTCCACCTGTTCGGCAATGTATTGTTCCTGTTTTTTGTTAAAACTGATATTCATTGTATCTTGTTTTTCCGAAATTACAAAATCTGTTCTGATATAACAAGGGCATTTTAAAACAACGTCAGCTGCTGCGAAAACTGGTTGTGGAACTTGGAGGAGCTTCCGCCGATGATGAGCTTCCGGAAATTCTTATCGGTAAGGTATTTCAGGAAAGCATTCCCGGCATTGAAGTCGATGAAGTATTTGGCCCGGTTCACCGCAGCACCCAGCTTTTTCAGGTGATCGATGGTTAATACCTGGAATCTTCTTGCACTCACGATTTTCTTGGCCGTTTTCACTCCGATTCCCGGAATCCGCAAAATCATCTGGTAGTCTGCCGTCTGGAGATTCACCGGGAACTGGTCCAGGTTTCTCAGCGCCCAGCTCATTTTGGGATCCACTTCCAGGTCCAGGAAAGGCATGTTGGGATCCAGGATCTCTTCCGCCTTAAATCCGTAAAACCTCATCAGCCAGTCCGACTGGTAGAGTCGGTTCTCGCGCAGCATCGGCACTTCCGTCGTCAGGGAAGGCAATCTCTTATCTTCCAGTACCGGTACATAACCGGAATAATACACCCTTTTCAGGTTGAAATTTTTATAGAAATGATCAGCTACCTTGATGATCTGTAAGTCATTCTCGTTGGTAGCGCCTACAATCATCTGGGTCGACTGGCCTGCCGGCGCAAACTTAGGGACCTTCCTGAAGATTTTCTTCTCATCCTTGTACTGGGCGATACCGTTCTGTATGTACTTCATCGGGTTGAGCATATCCTGGCGGTTCTTTTCGGGAGCCAGCAGTTTAAGCCCGCTTTCGGTAGGGATCTCAAGATTGATGGATAAGCGGTCTGCATACAATGCCGCCTCCTGCATCAGCTCGTCACTTGCCCCGGGAATGGATTTCAGGTGGATATACCCATTAAAGTTTTCTTCCAGCCTGAGCTTTTTGGCTACCCTGACCAGCCGTTCCATAGTGGTATCCGCATTCTTAAAAATACCGGAACTCAGAAACAGGCCTTCGATAAAATTCCTGCGGTAAAAATTGATCGTCAGATCCACCACTTCTTCTACCGTGAAAGCCGCCCGCTTGATGTCATTCGAGCTACGGGAAACACAATAGGCACAATCGTAAATACAGTGATTGGTGAGCAGGATCTTGAGAAGGGAAACACAGCGTCCGTCTTCCGTATAGGTATGGCAGATCCCGCTGGCAGAGCTGTCTCCCAAAGCCCCTTTTTTGTTTTTCCTCGAGCCTCCGCTTGAAGAGCATGAGACATCATACTTGGCAGCATCGGCGAGAATTTCAAGTTTTTCTTTCAGGCGGTCAAAATTCATATAAATAATCGAAAATGGTGATATGGTGTGTTATTTTCTGTTCAAATGTAAGCTTTAAATTGATAAAAATCAACCTTTTTTGATTGACGTTATCAACACCGGCAAGTCATAAAATCACTATCTTTACGCTTCATTAAAGCTACATTATGAATCACCAACCGATTGAAGGTTTTTCCAAACTTACCAAACAGGGAAAGGCCGACTGGCTCGTTAACGAATACCTCTCAGGCAATGAAGAATATCAGCACATTTTACAGCAATACTGGAATGAAAACCCTGATCTTCAGAAGCTTCACGACGAGTTTTCCGAAAATACGATTTCCAATTTCTATATGCCGTACGGGATTGCCCCGAATTTCCTGATCGACGGAAAGCTTTTCGCCCTGCCGATGGCGGTAGAGGAAAGCTCCGTAGTGGCAGCGGCTTCCAAAGCAGCCAAATTCTGGATTGACAAAGGCGGCTTCAAAACCACCATCATCAATAATGAAAAGCTGGGCCACACCCATTTTATTTTTAACGTGGAATCCCATAAGCTGCTGCACTTTTTCAATTTTAATCTGAAGAAAAAATTATTGGAGGCCACGGAGGAGATTACGGCCAATATGAGAAAGCGCGGCGGCGGGATCCTGGACATCAAACTGATCGACAAGACTGCTGAAATGCCGGATTATTACCAGCTGAAAGCCAGCTTCGATACAGTGGATTCGATGGGGGCGAACTTCATCAATTCCTGCCTGGAGCAGTTCGGGAAAACGTTAAAAGCAGAAGTGGCGGTAAGTGAAGATTTCACCCAGGAAGAAAAGAATTCCTTACAGATCGTGATGAATATCCTTTCCAATTTCACTCCGGACTGTATCGTAAGAGCTGAGGTTTCCTGTGCTATTGAAGACCTGAAGGACGACAGCGGGATTTCCAATGAAGAATTTGCCCGCAAGTTCAAGCAGGCGGTTACCATCGCTGAAATTGAGCCTTTCCGAGCGACCACTCACAACAAAGGAATCATGAACGGGGTAGATGCGGTCGTTATCGCTACCGGAAATGATTTCAGGGCTACTGAAGCCTGTGCCCATGCCTATGCCGCAAGAAACGGAAAGTATTCTTCCCTGACGCACTGCACCACGGATAACGGGATTTTCAGGTTCTGGATCGATCTGCCGATCTCGGTAGGCGTAGTCGGCGGCCTTACCAATCTCCATCCGCTGGTGAAGTTTTCACTGGCTCTGTTAGGAAAACCTTCTGCCCAGGAACTGATGAGCATCCTGGCCGTTTCCGGGCTGGCCCAGAACTTCGGGGCTCTGCGTTCCCTCGTTACCACCGGAATCCAGAAAGGACATATGAAAATGCACCTGCTGAACATCCTGAACCAGCTGGGCGCCACGGAAGAGGAAAAACAGCATTTTGTGACCTATTTCAAAGATAAAACGGTGAGCCATCACGAGGTGATCCATGAGTTTAACCGCATGAGAGGCCGGTAATGTTCGGGATTATTATTGCTGCTTGTATGCTGGGATTCGGGATCTTCCTGGCCCTGACGAAAAATCCGGGATTCGCACGGAACAAAAAATTCGCATGGATGTTCAGTTATTGGACTCATCGCATTAGTATTTAAAATTTTAAACGATCAATGAAAACAATTACCTTAATTTTTGGTGCCGCTTACGGAATGCTTTCCGTGATTCTGGGTGCATTCGGCGCACACGCTTTAAAGAAAATCTTATCTGTGGAGAGGCTGGAGAGCTTTGAAACCGGGGTAAGATATCAGATGTACGCCGCCTTTTTCCTGTTGATTGCCGGCTATATTTTAAAATTCGATACTTCTTCCCAGAAATGGATTTCCCTTCTGATGATTGCAGGGACCCTTTTATTCTCCTTCAGCATCTATGGACTAAGCCTGCAGGATTATTTCGGAATGAACCTGAAATTTTTAGGGCCGGTTACTCCTCTGGGCGGACTGCTGATGATCATCAGCTGGGCAATGCTGATTTTCTATTTTGCTAAAAACAGGATCTAGCAGGGAGCTGAGCTGAATTACAGCTGAAGCAAAACATCAAAAAGTTCAGGTTTCCCTGAACTTTTTTATTTAAAGAGAAAAATTTTCCCGCATTCATTTCAGCTTGTTGAAGCTTTTCAGGAATTTGGTGCGGATGGAAATGAACTTCTCCTGGGCTTCAATTACTTTATTTTCCCGCGAATTGATCAGGAAAAGGGAACTTTCCCCGTTGCTGTATCTCGTTTCTTCGGCATTCAGAAGCCGGCGGTAATTCTGCAGGTTGCTTTCGGAAAGGCTGATCTGGGTATGGTAATTCAGGATTTCGTTTTTATAGGTTTCGATCTTTACGTCCAGCTCCCTTACTTTCACGTCCGTATCCAGTTCATTCTGGATCAGCTTTATTTTGGCCATCTGGTAGTTGGCCCGCGCTTCCCGCTGAAAAACCGGGATTTCCAGCTTCAGGCCATATTGAAAGTTATTATCAAACAGTGCCAGGTAATCGGCCCTGTAATTTTCCTTGTTGAAAAAATTA
>JAKOOI010000572.1 GCA_022701475.1 Weeksellaceae bacterium | reverse complement strand
TATCTCATTATCAGGAATCATCTTATTCATTGTAATTGCTGCTAAATTATTAAAAATAAACAAATATTCTTATACTATTTATACAAATGAATTTTATAAGGTTTATTTATAAATACAATGATAAGTGTGCAGACACAATGTCTTTGCATATTACATTACATAATAAGACTGAAGGCATACGTCAGACAGTCGCTTCTACCAACTGCCGGCAGAAAGCCGTTCGATTACAGAATATGGTCTGTCACTAAAAATTTAACGGAAACTACTGTATGACAGGGAAATTGAATATGGTAGAAGAATTTTTAATAAATTGCCACTGGGTTTGGGTTAGATCGGTTAATACATTGACGTTTTGTTTTGCAACCTTAAAATGGCAATTTTTTCAGTTTTTACCCTCACTCTTTTTTATTGTAATTCTTAAACAGGCTTTTAGAGTCTGAAAATTGTTAAAAACCCTGAAAACCCAACATACCGACCATCACCTGCAAACAGATGTGCCGGGATTGTTCTTAAATAACCTGCCCGGCAGTTGCTTCAGGAAATTTCATTTTCCGGTACCGGCCTGTACAGGCACAAAACTTTTTTATCTACCTTTGTATAAACATAATTTCCTGTATGAAAACGCAGATCCTGTACATAAAACCCCAGTTTCCGCTATATTTGAAGACATGAAAAACGGCCGGCAATTCCGGCAGATTTGTTTCAGATCTGGCCAGTGCTATGCAGAAAAAGAAGCAAATTCAATAAATGAATCAGTGAACCTATGAAATTCCTCCATACCGCAGACTGGCATATCGGCCAGCTGTTTCACGAATATGACCGGACTGCCGAGCACCAGCATTTCCTCGACTGGCTGCTGCAGGTCCTTAAGGATGAAAAGATTGATGCCGTACTGATCAGCGGTGATGTGTTCGACATCTCCAATCCTTCGGCCGCCTCGGTAAGGATGTTCTACACTTTCCTGAACCGGGCTGTAAAGTCCGATCCGGATCTCCAGATCATCATTACCGCCGGAAATCATGACTCCGCTACCCGGCTGGAAGCCCCGAAGCCGCTGCTGGAATCCTCCAATATCCATATCATAGGATGGGTGGAAAAGGATGCAGAAGGAAAAACCGATTATGAAAAGCTGCTGGTGCCGGTGTATGACCGGTCCGGAGCAGTACATTCCTTGTGCCTGGCCGTCCCCTTCCTGAGAATGGGCGATTATCCCGTGGTCCCCAACTGTGAAAACCCCTATACCGAAGGCGTAGCCGCTTTCTACAGGGAATCCTATGAGTATGCCTGCCGGAAAAACCACGAAGGCCTGCCGGTCATTGCCATGGGCCACCTGCATACGGTAAACGCGGAAACTACGGAACTGAACGATGCCGAAAGACCCATTATGGGCGGTGTGGAATGTATTTCCGCTTCGGCATTTCATCCGGACCTCCGGTATGTGGCGCTGGGGCATATCCACAAAGCCCAGAAAATCGGAGGGAAAGAACACATCCGGTACTCCGGAAGTCCGCTGCCGATGTCGTTTTCAGAAATCAGCTACCGGCATCAGGTTATTGTTTTTGAACTTGACCGCGAAGTCAGCAGCATAAAAACCCTGGACGTCCCGATAGCGGTTCCGCTTATGAAGATTCCGCCTCAGCCCGGACTGTTACCGGATGTTCTGGCACTGCTGGAAGAGATCCCGGCAGCAGACCGTTCAGGTGCCTCCCTTCCCTATCTTGAAGTAAAAGTATTGCTTGACGGCCCTGAACCGGCTCTCCGGCATAAGATAGAAACCGCACTACAGGGAAAAAAAGCAAAGCTGGCCAAAATTACGTCTGTCTATACTGCATCCGACCGGAAAGATGCTGAAACCATCAGTCCTGAAAAGCTGGATGAGCTGCAGCCTGTCGATGTCTTCGGGAGAGTCTACCGCTCCCGGTACAATACCGGTGTTCCTGATGACCTGATGCGGCTTTTTCATCAGGTAATACAGGAAGTAAACCAATCCACAGAATAAGATAAGAATACCATGAAGATATTAGCCATCCGGATCAGAAACCTCGCCTCGCTGGAAGGAAATACGGAAATCGACTTTACGGCAGAGCCGCTGTGCTCGGCCGGCATCTTTGCCATTACAGGAGCCACGGGTGCCGGCAAATCCACCATTCTCGATGCCCTCTGCCTGGCATTGTACGGAAAGACACCGCGTTACCTCCAGGCCCGGGAAACCGGAATTGAAATCCGTGATGTCCGGGACAGTACCCTCAGCCAGGGCGATGTACGGAGTATCCTGAGGGACGGGACGGCAGACGGTTTTGCGGAAGTGGATTTCAGAGGTACAGACGGGATGCACTACAGGGCAAGATGGAGCGTGAGGCGTGCCCGAAACAAAGCCGATGGAAGCATGCAGTCCGATTCCGTTACCCTTACCAACATTATCTTACAAGCAGACATTCCAGGCAGGAAACAGGAAACCCTGAACGAGATCACGCGGCTGATCGGCCTGAATTTCGACCAGTTTACCCGGTCGGTCTTATTGGCGCAGGGTGATTTTACGGCATTTATGAAAGCGGGCAGGGATGAAAAAGCTTCCCTGCTCGAGAAACTTACCGGCACCCATGTCTATTCTGAAATCTCCAGGAAGATCTACGGGAAACATAAATATGAAGAACAGCTGCTCCGGGAACTTGACCTCCGGAAGGA
>JAKOOI010000570.1 GCA_022701475.1 Weeksellaceae bacterium | reverse complement strand
ACCGGTCAGAAAACCGATGCCGGCGCGGGATGTTTCTCCTATCCAGTTCCGGTCGACGGCATATTTTACAAAATATCCGATTCCCAGCACCAGGGTGAAAATCCCGATGAGGGTCAGGGCATTCTGTTTCAGGAATTCGATAACCGGGCTCATCCGGTCCTTTTTTTCTGGAGATGTTTGCAAAGAAGGTGCATGGAGGACAGTCTCTGGTTTCCGCGTGTCCTGATGGTCATGCTGTATTTCTTCCGGGGGTACCTGATGATGTACTGTTTCAGTGGCCGGATGTCCGTCAATTTTTTTCCTGATATCAGACAGCTCCCGTTCCAGTCTTCTGACTTTACCGTTAAGCTGGCTGACCATTACAATGATGACAATAAAAGCAACAAGAATCAGGGAGTAGATCATATTTTATTTTTTGGTCATTCAAATATACTCAAATACAGAGTGCCGGTAAAGAAATGCCGTAAAGGATGCTGAAGTGAAGAAGTTCTTTTAAACGAACTGAGCAGGAATGCTGTTCCTGACTTTTATCCGCCGTAAAAAGAGGAGCCAGAATCTGTACGCTTTCATGAGCCCGGCCAAAAAAAGAATCCGTCACACATGGTACGACGGATTCATCTGAAGGTAGATCATTAACTATATAAAAATGTTTTTAATTGGAGACTTTATAAATGTAGAAAGAAGTGGTGCTTGTGCCGAGTATATTAGCATCAAGCAATGAAGATCCGGTGAGACCGAAAGAGATCTTATCACCTGCCTGTAAAGGATACAGGGAATTGACACTTGATTCAGAAATGGTTAAACTCAGGATTCCAAGGTTGGCCCCGCTGAAAGCCCGGCTGTCAATAAGCGTGGATACTGCATTTCTGGTCCGGACAATTCCGACTCCCGGTGCATTGGTTAGGAGAGCTCCCTGAATTCCTGTTCCGTAACGGAATTGAAATCCGATGGCATATACCCCTGTAGACGGCACCGTATAAGTATTGTCGGTATCGGAAAATACAGCTGTAGAACCTACCGTCCTTTCGGCATTGACGAAATTAACGGACCTGAAACCTGTCGGGAATATCGTTGCAGAGACCAGTGTGACTCCTGCAGCTTTACGTGCTGAGTACACCGAAGAGGCAACCCCGGAAGTCGTTCCGATCTGGGTGGCTACGGCATCGGTAATCATCTGCGGGCTCATCTGGGAAACCTGGAAATCACCGCCGGTATTCTGATTGATCGCCAGGATCTGGTATCCCGTCATGGAGGTGGCTACGGGAGTCGACCTGATTTTTGCGGTTCCGTTTACATCAAGAGTGGCTTGAGGGGTAGTTGTGTTGATCCCAACCCCGGCACTTTGCGCATATGCCGGTATAACCATCAAAGCCAAGAGTGCGCTACAAATCTTAGTTTTCATGTGATGAATTTAATTAAGTTATGGTATATCTCAGTAGTTTCATCACAAAAATAACAAATCTCATGCAAATGTGAATATTTATTATATAAAAATATACCACATTTTATATTGATTTTATATTATTAAATGGATTATATTGAATAGAATATATCTATTTTAGTTAAATTATAATATAATCAATATTTAAATATAAAAAGTCACAGGTTTTAGATTAATTTGTTGTTTATCAGTATTTTACCAAATATAAAATAATAGTAAAAAATTTGACTTAATTTAATGATATGAGTTATTTATGATATATAAAATTCACCTGCTCAGGCAGTGAAAAAAATTATTGTCCGCTGATTATTAGGATAATGCAGATTTATGTGCGATGAAAAAATAGTATTTCCCTGCAGTCAGCGGGCACCTGTCTGAAATGGAAAATAAAGTTTTCAGGACAATGTAAATGATGCGGCGTTAACCCGTTTTGTCTTTTCCGGACTAGCTCTTAAGAATAAATTCATGGTAATTCCCCAAAAAGGTAACTTTTGCATCCAGTGCTTCCAGTTCTTCCAAAGCGTGATGGTGAAGTGCCGTGTTCCAGCTCCCGGTAACCGTGATAAAAAAGAAGTAATGGCCCAGTCCCGTTTTTAATGTTCTCGATTCGATCTTGCTGAGGTTCATCTTCCGCCAGGCAAATACGGAAAGCACCTGGTGGAGTCCTCCGGCGTGATCTTCCGGCAGCGTGATCAGCAGGCCGGATTTTCTGCCGTAAACCGTGAGGCCTGCATGATGATGATGGTTTTGCCGGTTTTTTGAAATTACAATAAACCTCGTATGGTTCTGTTCCTTATCCTGGATATTCCGGTGAAGGGTTTTCAAACCGTACAGATCGGCCGCAACCTGATTGGCGACGGCTCCCAGGTTCCTGTCAGGATGTTCGGCAACGTATTTTGCAGCGGCGGCAGTGGAAGAGAAGTCCTGTTTTTCGGCTGTCCTGTAGTTCAGGTCGAGAAAGTGGAAGCTCTGGGCCAGTGCCTGCGGGTGGGAATAAATTTTTTCAATGGCTGCTGCATTGCAGTCCGGGTGTACAAGTAAATGATGGGCAATAGGCATTGCTGCCTCCGCTTCAATACGTATACCCGGTGTGCCGTACAGGTAGTCCAGGGTCATCGAAACCGTTCCTTCAATGGAATTTTCCAGCGGGACTACTGCCTTTTCAGCCGTTCCGTTTTCCAAAGCAAGGAAACAGCCCGGAATGGTGGGTTGGGGACATAGGTCTTCATCGGGGAACAATTGGCGTGCG
>JAKOOI010000563.1 GCA_022701475.1 Weeksellaceae bacterium | reverse complement strand
TCACCGGTTATGCGGCTGCTTTTTATTTTTTAAGTCTTACGCTCAGAGATATTCCTGTGGGAATCACTTATGCCATATGGTCGGGCATCGGGATTGTGTTCATTACGCTGATCGGGGTGATTGCTTTTAAGCAGGTACCGGATCTTCCGGCAGTGATCGGGATTGCCCTGATTCTGGCAGGGGTCATCATCATCAACCTGTATTCAAAAATGGGATCGCACTGACGTTTTTATCCGGTAAATCTATTTCGGAAGGGTATGGATTTACGGTAATCAGAACATATTTTCAGGCTTGAATAACAGCGGATTAAAAAGTGAAATGACAGGAGTTCCGGCAGATCAGTACAGAACCTGGTCGGTTTCGCAGAAGAAACTTCTCCGGGTTATCAGCCCGGTCTGCTTTTTCACTAATTTTTCGCCACAGATCGGACAGATCTTTTTGGTGTGGGCCAGCCAGTGCTGCTGGAGGGTGGCGTCCTTTTTCCATTTCAGGAAATCGAAACTGTAGTTGCGGGCTTCAGTAATAAGGTCATTCAGCTTTTCATCAGGCATATGGCCCAGCAGGCTTTCCGGCTGAACCGCAATCCTGAACAGGGCTTCATTTTTGATGATATTTCCGACACCTGAAAATAGATCCTGGTCCATCAGGGCGTCACACGCCATCATTTCCGGATTCGATTTCAGTTTCCGCATGGCTTTTTCCGGGTTCCAGATGTCACTCATCACATCGGCTTCCCAATCGATGGTATCCAGGAGGTCCAGCCCGACGAGTCTTACGTTACAGGTATAAAAGTAAACGGAGGAATCATTAAAGATAATCGAAAGGTGAAGCCGGTCTTCCGGTCTCGCTTCTTCATTGATGCTGTAGGAACCGAACATCAGCAGGTGAATCCGTATGGCGAAACCATCAAAAATCAGGTAGGTCTGCTTTCCGAAAATCCGGATGTCCTTCAGTACTTTGCCTTCAAGGACGGACTTATCAAATTTTGCTTTTCCGTAGGCTTCGGAAACTTGTTTACCGATAAACTGTTGCAGGTTATCTTTCATGATGACAATAACGGGACCTTCTGGCATAGCTTTATACTTTATATTCCGGGTCTTCAATGAAAGACCATTTTCCGTTTTCATAGGTTGCAATTATTCTGCCACCGCCTGAGTTTTTGAAATAAGGGAGGTAAAATGTTTTCCCGTCGGGATCTTTTTTGATCTTCCCGTAAAAAGTCCTGAACAGGGAAGACCGGAAATCGTTTTTCAGTCGGTAGGACTGGTTTCCTGATACAATGAGTACCCTGGTCTTTTCAGGATTGACCTTCCGGAAAAATTCACACTCGGATTCATAGGCCCGGAAGGTGTAGTGATTCTCGGTTTCATTGCTGTATGCTTCAGAATCGATCATTTGTTTAAAGAGACCGGTAAAAGGGCTTTCAGCTAAAGGGAATAGAGGATTATGGTCATCAAAATCAGAAATTCCGTCTCCGTCCGTATCCCGGGACTTGGGATTGAGAAATATGAGATTTTCAAAAAGATCATTGTATCCGTCGCCGTCAGCGTCTTTTTTGATATCGGCAAGATCAGTCTCGAAAGTCAGGGAATCCAAAACAGCCTTGGTTACGGGAAAACGTGACCCGAAAGTAATACCGAGAAGGCTTCCGTCAAGATACAGTTTATTATTCCTGATAAAACGGCTGTTCTGAATCTTGTTGATATGGGTATTTTTGCTGAATCCTATATAATAAGCTCCCGGGGTTTTGTTTTTTATTTCAAGCAGCCAGTATCCGAAACTGTTCTCACCAACAGCATATATTGAATTTCCTTCTTTCTGGAACTGTATAAATGAAAACTGCTTGTTAAAATATTGCTCAAATACGGCTGACTGACTTTTATGCTCATCGGATGAAGCCAGTCCGGCTGCTTCATCATAAGACATTTCATCCTGCTCGTATGTCGCTACCTTTTCATCTTTCCTGAACAGGATATGTCCGGGATTCAATGATGCAGCGGATGCTTCCGTTTCTTCCGGCTTCAGAATACCCGTTCCGGACCGGTACTGTTTCGTGCCGTCATCAAAACATTGATTCTGGGAAAAAAGCAGGCCGGCCGGAAACAAAAGGAACAACAGATTTTTCATACTCATAATTTAGAAACAATAATACTGATTTTTTTAATTTGGCAATTCTGTAATATTTCTGTATATTTTTAAATCCAAAAAAACCACAGCAGCATATGATGGACCTCAACAGGATTTTTACCAGCCGGCGTACAGGCAACAACCCTCATACCAAGGCATCCAGGACGGATTTCCAACGGGATTTCGACAGGATTATCTTTTCCTCAGCTTTCAGGAGGCTGCAGAACAAGACCCAGGTTTTTCCACTCCCGGGAAGTGCTTTTGTACACAACCGGCTGACACATTCCCTGGAAGTCTCATCCGTAGGACGGAGCCTGGGAAGTGTGATGGGAGAGTATCTGCATGACCGGTTCAGCAATGACCTTACCGATGAAGCCAAAAGCTTCTACCTGCATAATCTGGGAAACGTAATTGCCGCCGCTTGTCTGTGCCATGACGTAGGCAATCCTGCTTTCGGGCATTCGGGAGAAGATGCCATCGCCCGCTACTTTGAACGGAACGAATCTGATCTTAAACCGAAGTTCAGCGAAAAGGAATGGGCCGACCTGGTGAATTTCGAAGGAAATGCCAATGCCATCCGGGTACTGGCCCAGCAGCAGCAGGGGAAAGACGAAGGCGGTATCCAGCTTACTTTCACCACACTGGCCAGCATTGCCAAATATCCCTGTGAAGCCATCGCCAGGAATAAAGATGCTTTACATCGCAAAAAGTTCGGGTTTTTCCAGAATGAAAAAGACATTTTCCTGGAGATCGCCGGAGAAACCCGGATGATTAACGAAAGTGAAGAACCGCACATTTTCAAAAGGCACCCCTTCGTTTGGCTGGTGGAAGCGGCCGATGATATCTGCTATAATATCATCGACATGGAAGACGCCCACCGGCTGGGCATCGTCTCCACCGCCGACTGTAAAAACCTGTTCTTTGAACTCGTAAAATCCGAGACGGATGATGTCCGCCGGATTGAAACCAAGCTGGGTTCCATCTCTAATGAGAATGAGCAGATTTCCTATCTGAGGGCAAAAGTCATCAATGCCCTGATCAACAAATCGATGGAAATGTACAAATTGAATATCGGCAGAATCCTGGAAGGGAATCTCGATTATGCCCTGCTGGATCTCTACAGGTCTGAAAACCGGACATTGCAGGATATTGAAAGTTTTTCCGTTGAAAAGATCTACAACCATAAAGCCGTTGTGGAAATTGAAAATGCCGGCTACAATGTCATGTATGAACTGCTGGACCATTTTATCCCTTCGATCATAAAGCAAGAAGACGAAAGGAAAGCCTACGATAAGAAAGCCCTGAAGCTGATCCCGCAGCAATTTGTGTACAAAGAGGGAACCGATTACCAGAAGGTACTGGGTGTGATCGATTTCGTGTCCGGTATGACCGACAATTATGCAACCGATCTGTACCGCAAAATAAAAGGCATCGACATCGGGATGACGGTCTGAAGGGTGAAGGGTCAATGGTGAATTTTGCTTTGCAAGTTAATTTCGCTACGCGGGTGAATTTGAGGTAGAACTAAAGATTGACCATTGACGAATCGTGAATGGTGAATGGTGAATTTTGCTCCGCAAGTGAATCTCAGCCTGAGATTAACAATTGACCATTCACAAGCGCAGCGGATTGGCCATTGACCCGAAGCAACCGGCCATTTACTTTAAAAATAAATCCGTATCTTACCGTAAACTAATAAAAATTTATGTTATGGTGTACGCCGGAATACTGGCCTTTATCGGCCTTATTACTTTATTCGCTTCATTTTTTACCGTAAAACAGGAGTCTGCCGCGATTGTGGAGCGGCTGGGGAAATTCTTAAAGGTGAGCCACGCAGGGCTGCACCTGAAAATCCCGTTCCTGGATCAGATTGCCAAACGGCTCAACCTCAGGATCCAGCAGCTGGATGTGATCATAGACACCAAAACGCTGGACAACGTATTTATTAAAATGAAGGTTTCCGTACAGTACCAGGTGATCCGTGAAAATGTAAAGGATGCCTATTACCGGCTGGAAAATCCTGAAAACCAGATTACCTCCTACGTTTTTGATGTAGTGCGTGCCGAAGTGCCGAAAACAAAGCTTGACGATGTCTTCGTAAGAAAAGACGATATTGCCATTGCCGTAAAAAGTGAGCTGCAGGAGGCCATGCAGAGCTATGGCTATGATATCATCAAAGCGCTGGTAACTGACATTGATCCGGATGAGCAGGTAAAACATGCCATGAACAGGATCAATGCTGCCGAAAGGGAAAAGACCGCTGCTGAATATGAATCCGAGGCCCAGAGAATACGGATCGTAGCCGTCGCCAAAGCGGAGGCGGAATCCAAGAAACTGCAGGGACAGGGGATTGCCGACCAGAGAAGGGAAATTGCCAAAGGGCTGGAAGAATCGGTGAAAATGCTGAATGCGGCCAACATCAACGCCCAGGAGGCTTCCGCATTGATCGTGGTAACCCAGCATTATGACACCTTAAGTTCTATAGGAGCCAACAACAGAAGCAATCTGGTGCTGCTTCCCAATTCGCCTACCGCTGCAAGCTCCATGCTGAACGACCTGGTGGTTTCCATGGCCGCTACCCAGAAGATGGACGAATATGTACAGGTAACCGAGCGGCCCAAAAAGAAAGGATTCTGATAAAAGGTGCTGAGATCACGATCTGCTGTTCCGGAAATATTCGGTAACGGTTATTATTCAAAAATAAAAATACCATCCTTTTCAGTATGCTGAAAAGGATTTTTTCTTAGCCACGATGATAAGATCTGTGGCAATACAGAAATATCCTTATATCTTTACTCTTGTTTTTTTACGATTAAATTCCTAATTTGACCTTCCTTTTTAAACACCCAATTGTACAATCAGCAAAAATAATATGGAAAATCAGCTTGAAATTGAAAATTACAGGATCGGAAAGCCGGAAGCGTGGGCAGGAAACCATAATGACCGTGAACTTCTGGAACGGTTAAGAGAATCTGAATTTGCCAAACATCAGATTGACCAGGGAAAGGATTTCTGTTATTTTTTAGATAAAAAATACCGTACCGGCAATACGGAAAACCGTGAATACCTCTGCATGGCCTATACGCTGAATGAGCCGGCCAACCTTGAAAGGGCTTCTGTTTCCGATGTCGTGGTGGAAGAAAATGAAATCTATCATATCCACCGCATCAGTGTGGTAAGGGACGGCGTCCTGATCGATAAGATCCCCGATACCAAAATAAAGGTCCTTGACAGCGAAAATCAAAGCAGCGGCGGGATCCTGAGCAGCAATAAGAAAATAAACATCACCATAAAAGACCTTAGGCTCAACGATATCCTGATCATGGAAGATTCCAGGGTAAAAGTCTTTACGGAGCGTGATTTCCTGAGGAAGGAATTTGCAAAATACGTTTGGGTGAGCCCGGATAATTACTGGGCCTACGGAAGCTACTCCTTTACTTTCATCAATGACCGGGAACAACGGATCGCCTGCAGGAAAACGTTCTTCCGGGATGAAAACGGAAATGTACTTGAGCCGGAAACCCATCACATCAATAAGGGAGAAGAATTTGTCTACCGTTTGGAAAACTATATTAATCCCGTAGATGCCAGCCGGGAAATCTTTCCTTATATTGATTTTGCGACAGCAAGTGAATGGAGGGACCTCTCCAACTATATTGCGCCGATCTATGAGGAGATTTTTGCCAGAACTTCCCTCAGGGATTTTGCCCCGAATATCATTGAGAAACTGGATGCCATCCCGGACACCGGTGAAAAGATACAGTTTGCCATTGAATATGTACAGAACAATATCTATTATATTTTCAATGCTGATGAAATGAACGGGCACCGGCCGCAGGAGCCGGAAGTTACCTATGAAAACAAACAGGGCGACTGTAAGGCCAAATCGGTACTGCTGAAAGCGATCCTGGATTACATCGGTGTGGATTCTTCCATTATCCTGGTCAATTTCCATACGGATTTTTACATCAAATATTACCTTCCTTCACTGCTCACCTTCAATCATGCCATTGTGAAGATCAACTACAATGGAGCGGAATATTTTGTGGATGCTACGGTACGGGACGAGTTCGGGCTGCCGGAAAACCGCGGATTTATCTATTTTATGCATTATCTGGAGGTTAGGAAAGATCAGGAACTCAGCCACCGGAAACCTTATACATATCCATACTTCTGTATCGATGAAAAGGTAGATTTCAGTGTGAAGGGCAAGCAGGGAACACTGGTTCTGACGACAACCTACAAGGGAAACAGGGCCAATGCCATGAGAAGGTACTTCAGGAACACCAACAAACGGGAAATCATCGACAGCTGGAACAACTTCCTTTTTTACAGCCTCAATTATTCGGGCGACCGGAATGGTGCTGATATCCGGGATGTTTTTAAAGATCCGTCTATTGAGGTGATCAGTGACGATAAGAAGCGCAACGAATTTACCATCCGGTACACGGCTACCGTAGAAAACCCGTATTTTACCGATCAGAAAAACAACAGGTTCCTGATGTATTTTGACCGGAATGTCATAAAATCCAGTGCGCGCGATTTTATACACAAAGACCTGCAGTTCTGGCATAATTTCGACAGTGAACGGTATGAAATCAGTTTATCGACCGACCAGAAAATTGATACCGAAGAGAAGTACACCGCACAGGAAAGCACGATCCGTAATCCGTATTTCAATTTTACCAGCCGTAAGAAGATCGTTAAAAACGGAGCTGTGGTCACCATCGAGTACAGTCCCCTGGTAAATCTTGAAATCCCGAAAGAAGACTTCGAAAAATTCAGGACAGACCATCATACCGTAGCGGACAGCAATTTCGGCCTCGGTATCGATATTATTGAACCCGGTTTGATGAATATGCTGAAGTACAGTTTCAAAAAGAAGTTTAAATAAGATAGATAAACATTATTTTTAACGCATAACCCATCATCCGATTATCTATTATTCCGGCAGACGCACCTGATCTGCCGGATTTTTTTTATGTAATATCCTTGTTTTCAGGAGTTTTTGTACTGATGCTGAATTTTTCTTTTCCGGTTAACAGTTCGAAAAAGAGCCTGAAATCCGAAATCAGCGACCAGAGCGGATATTTAAAAGTTGCCGGCCTGTTTTTTTCAATCAAAGCATGGCTCAGCCAGGCAAATCCGTACCCGAAGATCGGAACGTACCAAAGGAATCGCTCCTTGCCCGAACCGATGACATAGCCGATAACAAAAAATACCAGCAGGATACCGAGGAAATGAAAGATACGGGTTCCGGTTTTGCGGTGTTCGGTAAGGTAAAACCGGTAAAATTCCTTATATGTTTTGATTCTTTCAGACATGGCATTATAGGTTATATTCTGAAAATCCTAAAGCAATAAACCCGCCAAGTCTTAAATAAAAATCCGGAGAACCAAGGGCCTCCGGATGTTATCTTTATGACAGCAGAAATTAGATATTTCTGAGTTTACTGTTCCTGTATCCGTAGCAGAAGTAAATAACCAATCCGATGGCAAACCATAATCCGAACCAGAACCAGTTGTCATGGCTCATTCCGGTCAGCAGGTACAGGCATGAACTCAGCCCGATCAGCGGGATGAGCGAAAAGTTCTTGACGAAAGTTACGATGCAGAGTACCAGATTAACCAGGATAAAGAAGAAAATCGAAGCCCGGAATTCTCCTTCGCCGGGATCGTTCCAGTCCATTAAGCTATGGAAAAAGTCAGGCTGTAAGAAGTAGAATACCGCCAGTCCGCCGATGAAAAGTACCGGAAAAATAATTTTCCCGTTGATATAAGGCAGGTGGAAACGGCCTTTTACCTTTTCCTTTGCAGGCAGCATCAGCACACCTGCACAGACCAGCACAAATGCGAAGATGGTCCCGATGCTCGTAAAATCCAGGATAAAGGATTTATCGGTAAAAAGAATCGGGATTCCCACCACGATACCGGTGATTACGGTAGCAAAGGACGGGGTTTTGTATTTCGGATGAATGGTCTGGAACTTTTGAGGCATCAGTCCGTCGCGGCTCATGGCATACCATATCCTCGGCTGTCCCATCTGGAACACCAGCAATACGGTAGTTATCGCAACAATGGCCACAAAGGAAACCACCAGTTCCATCCAGGCGACATTGGCATTGGATTTTTCGAAGATAAATGAAAGCGGGTCGCCGACACCATCAAATTTCCTGTAGTCCACCATTCCGGTAAGAACCAGTGTCAGGGCAATATAAATGAAAGTACACAGGACAAGGGAAATAATCATTCCTTTCGGCAGGGTTTTCTGCGGATCTTTGGTTTCTTCGGAAAGGACACTCAGCGCATCAAAACCGATATAGGCAAAAAATACGCCCGAAACGGCGCTCATAACCCCTGCAAAACCGTTCGGCATAAAGGACGCGACCTGGGTCTGCGGATTTACCGGCGTCCAGTTTTCCGTATTGATATAAGCAAAGCCTACCAGGATCACCAGGACAATAACGGCCAGCTTAAGGATTACCAGGGCGTTATTGAAATTTTTGCTTTCCTTTACGCCTACAAAACACAGCCAGGTAATCAGCCCGTTGATCACCAGAGCCGGGATGTCTACGATGAATTTCAGGCTGCCGAGTAGGGGAGCGTGGGTCCATGCATTGATCAGTTCTTTGTTTTCAGAGCCGTTCATAAAGGCTTTTTTGGCTTCGGTATAACTGCAGGTCAGATAGTCGGGGATATGCATGCCCATGCGTTCGAGGAAACTCGTAAAATAGTCGGACCACGAAAAGGCAACATAAATATTCCCGAAAGAATATTCCATGATGAGGGCCCAGCCGATAATCCAGGCGATCAGCTCACCGAAACTGGC